>JAMJFV010000001.1:0-12250 GCA_023544495.1 ANME-2 cluster archaeon | reverse complement strand
ACTAGATCCAACAATGGATCGTATTGTAACCGTCCTTGTCATTGGAAGTGATACAAAGCCCTTGCATGACCTGATAAAATATATCGAAAAAGCAAAAGGATAACAATCTACAAAAAGTAACGAAATTCGGATAGAGAGGTGGGGATTATGATAGACCAGGAGATCTGGTTCTCTCACAGAGAAGAGATCTATGAGGTGAAGAACGGGAAATTTATCTGGACAAATAAAGAAAAGATATGGAATTGGGATCATTGCACAATCCGGTTGGTACGAAAGTCAGACAAAAAATTGAGGGTGGTAGTTCGAAGCAATACCAACCTGAACAGCAAATACATGGGCGATAAGCCGACCAAACTGAGGTATATGCTGGGATTCGATATCAACGATGTCAGGAAGCCTCTGAACCAGATGCCTCAAAATGAATGGGATGGACCTGCGAACGGGGAATTCTGGAACGGACCTAAAGCCAGGTGGGTATTCTTCTTGATCGCAGATGGTGCCAGGACTTCTGACGAAGATGCGTATTGTATATGGCAATTGGCTAACAACGGAGAACCATTGGAATCATCCTATCTATATTCTCTTTATGAAGAAATGCTCTATGAATTAACGGCCGGTAATACAAGTGACAATATATTTCACGTACATGATGTGGACCAGGATGAACCGCACGACGCGGTGGTCCCGATAATTTACCAGCCGGCCGTTGATTCAATGAAAAATTTTCTGCGTGAGATACATTGTGTACATAAACCATTGGAAGTTGGCGGTTATGAAGTTGAGGTCAATCTGATCTTCAACAATGAACAACTTAGAAAGCACTCATTATTGCATAAATCTTATGAGTGGATGAGAGTAAACGTGCTCTATGGCCGGAGGCAGGACATTGAATCATTCCGTATTCTGGGCGGGAAAGAACCAACAGATTTTGTTTTCAAAGGGATATACAGCAAAAAGAATGGCACAGAGTATGGACTGGAGCATGACGACATCCACGGGGATACAGTAGGCACAAAAATACATGGAATAAAATATTACTTCATGAACAAAAACCATCCGGTAGTATTTGTGAATACATCCAATCATGCAGTTGCCGAAGATGATGCAAATCACAGATTATGGAAATGGGAGTATGTCCCGTGGGAGAATGACGGGCCGGTAGTGTCCGGCAATAAATCCAGGGCACAAATCAATAAGGAGTTCAAACCCAGATTCAAATTCTGGTAGTATGAAAATGTCAGGGAGTACAGGATATGAAAGAGATATCCGGATACATTCTAAGAAAAGCATCATTGTTTCTTCAATAGGTATTTATGGGAATACCATGAACTTAGTATAGGGAAGGTGGGATCCAGCAACAGTTTACAGGAAAGTTGATGCATCGATCACTTTCCCGTTCACGTTCGCATCGGTACGTTGAGACATAATAGATGTCATATGAATCTCAAATTCCATCATTAAATCATTTGAACCAAAGCTCATTGTAAGAACATACATGTCAGGTGGGGACATATTATGAGGTTATTACCTTTGCATGAACTTGGCGCCAGGGAGTTGCATCCAGGTATGATTGATTTTGGATTATTCTTACCCTGGGTGTCAGCAGATCATGGCAACCGTCTCCGGGTCAAGATCATCCATGAAAAAGACCAGTTCCTGCAGGATATTCAGCCAATGGTATTCGAACTCGACCATGATATCGATCCGGATTATGGTGACTACTGGTCGGTACAGGTATCCATTAATAAGGACAATAAACCCCATCCTGCTTCAGCCTGGGGAACTCCGGGCAGGTATGTGTACCGTTATTGTCTGCAAAATCCAGATAAGGGCAACATAGATTGGATCATAGACCCATTTGCCAGGGAGTTCGGTGCAGGTAAATTATCCGCCTTTACCTTAGGATATGAAGATTATGGATGGAGCCAGCATGAGGCGGTCTGGAAAACACCGGACCTGAACGACCTTATCATATACGAGCTCATGATAAACGAGTTCGGCGGTGATATCGGTGGGACCATTGCTCAACTGGCTTACCTGGAAGACCTGGGCATCAATTGTATCGAACTGATGCCTGTCTCCAACGTGTCGAACACGGTAGACTGGGGCTTTTTACCAATCGGGTATTTTGGAGTAGATGAGCGGTTCGGTAAACGGAAGGACCTGCAGCACCTGATCGATGCAGCACATCAAAAAGGTATTGCGGTTATTATCGATGCTGTATATGGTCATACAAGCTCCAGTTTTCCCTACTTTTATGTGTATGAGAAATTAGCCTATGACGAGAACCCCTTTATGGGACGTTTTGGCAAGGATTATTTTGGTGAGAGTACAGACTTTGGCCGCAGCCTCACCCGTGACTTTTTCTTCACGGTCAATCATCACTGGCTGGATTGTTACCATGTTGACGGTTTTCGCTATGACTGTGTACCCAATTACTGGGACGGACCCGCTGGACAGGGATATGCTGCCCTCGTCTATGAAACCTACCAGACCACAAAGGCAAAACAGGGTGTTGAGGGCCCGTGGCAGCGGTTCTTCCACAACGGGAATATCAACCTGGTCCAGTGTGCTGAACAACTGGAAGGACCAAAGGAGGTACTGGAGAATACATACAGCAACTGCACCTGGCAGAACGAAACACTGGATGCGGCTCAAAATGTTTCCCGCGGAGACAAAACGTCATTGGAACATCTCGGGCTCAGGCTTGGCCTGTTCAATTACCCGGATATGGTCAGCATTAACTATGATACGATCCAAAAAACAGGACTTCAATATATTGAGAATCACGATCACTCCCGTTTTGTCTGCAACTTCCGCACCATTTTTCAGGATCATGAGCTCCTGGGTGAGGGAGACAGAACCCTCTGGTACAAGGTCCAGCCATACCTGATCGGCATGTTTACAGGGGAGGGTATTCCCATGCTCTGGCAGGGTCAGGAATTTGGTGAGAATTATTACATCCCTGCTGAAGGTATGGGGAGGGTAGTCATATTCCGGCCGGTGCGCTGGGATTATTTCTATGATCCTACCGGCAGGAAAACCATTTCCCTGGTTCGCACATTAATCAAACTGCGACAGCACAGTCCTCAGTTCCGCCATGGAGATCATTATTTCTACAACCATTATGACCGCTACCAGTCAAAAAGCCTTATACTCTTCTCCCGAACATACGATAGGAACTTCAGCCTGGTAGCCCTTAATTTCAGTGACCTTGGGCAGGTAATACCGTTCGATTTTCCCCTGAGCGGCGATTACCGGGAGGAACTCCATGGAACAGATACGTTGAAAGACGTCATTCATGGAGAGGAAACAGTGCTTACTGTTCCCGGCAATTACGGATGCATCTGGACGCTGGAAACCAGGTGATCATCTCACCGGAATACCAGATTCATTCCCCGGATATGTTGCTGTAATACATACACTCTTTTTTCGTAAACACCGGGATACCTACGTCCTCATCTACTACAACACTGCTATTTCCCCTCACAACCACAGCAGGAATGCTCTCCCCCGCCTCCCCCATTATCAACTGGGCTGCAGACATAAGGTTATCTGCGGTTGCCTTGCAGGTAATAGTAAGTTCTTTCCCGAACAGGTCTTTGCTCCCTCTTGCATCCTCAACAGGACGCAGCCCGGAGCAGCCCAGTGCTATACCCACACATCCCAGCCGCATAGGCTGTGTGCGGCTGTCACCCACAATGACACCCAGGCGGCAGCTAAAAGCTTCCTGTAATTGACACCGTATCCGTGCAGCACTGGCCGGAGGGTCTTCCGGCAGCAGCACCACGCATCCTTCGGGGGCGTTGGAGCCATCTATCCCTGCATTGGATGACATGTTCCCTCTGGTGATCGTCAGCACCGCACCCGGGACACCTCCCAGTATTTCTTCACATTCATGAAGCACCAGTTCCATCTCCCTGGGATCCACAGCATATTTTTCCCCGAGTTCTTCTGCTTCACTACCGGGTACCACAGTTCCCAGGTCCACCACTCTGCCTTCTGCGGTAGCCACAGCCGATTCGGCCAGTACAACGATGTCACCATCCATGATGGTCAGCCCGCAGTCCCGTATCGAACGTATGAGCACGCTGCCCATATCATCACCCGGCCTGATAAGCGGGGTCTTTATCCCGAATAATTCAAGTTTGTCTGGCATGAACACTCGATCATATTATTTTTGTCTTTATTGTCCCTTCTTTTACTATTGACCCATTGTTACCATTACTACCACTGTCACCAGTATCACTATTTAAAAAATCATGCATGATCTCAAGAGCGCAGAAATCTCCGCACATGGTACATGGCCCGCGTTTTGGGCACATCTTAGATGCCTTTTCAGGCTCAATGGCATGCTGCATCTGCCCGTCCCAGTCCATGACCGCCCTGGATCGTGCCAGTTCCCTATCCTGTGGTCTGGCTCCGAACTTCATGGAATCGCCGATATGCGCAGCAATGCGAAACGCCACCAGGCCCTCCCTCACATCATCCACCGTAGGCAGCCTCAGGTGTTCTGACGGCGTAATATAGCACAGGTAATCAGCACCGGCCCCAGCCGCCATCGATGCGCCAACTGCACCGGCTATATGGTCATACCCGACAGCTACATCGGTTGGTAACGGCCCTGCCACGAACAGGGGAAAATCCCCGGCATCTTTATGGTATCTCACATACCCTGCCACCTCTGATGCCTGTACATGTCCTCCCATACCTTCCACTATCACCTGTACACCTGAATCATTCGCCCTCCTGGCCAGTTTCATATTTGTCAGCATCTCCTGCTGCTGGGGTGAATCCGGCTTGTCATGGATGCAGCCGCTGCGCATGGTATTACCCAGGGATAGTACCACATCATTCGTTTTCAGGATTTCCATGATAGAATCGAAATTGTCTATGAACGGATTACCGCATTCATTGGTCAGCATGTAGATGCTGGTAAAGGACCCCCCCTTTGATACCATGCCCATGATGCGGGGATGACCTTTCAATTTTTCGATGCAGTCACGCTCGATACAGTGCAGTACCACAGAGCTGACACCCTCATCGACCTGGCCTTCGATAGTATTCAGCAGGTGGTCTTCTGTCATGGAATAGATACCCTGCTGGGCCACAGACTGATAAATGGGAACTGTGGTGATAGGCAGGGTTGTGTGCTGGTAGATAGAACGCCTGATAGAGGTGACATCCCCGCCCATTGACAGGTCGGTCAGAGTATCAGCTCTGTATCTCTCTGCCACCCTGGCCTTTTCAACTTCTTCTTCCGGGTCTATCTTTGCACTTGAAGTACCGATGTTCACATTTACCTTTGTGGTGGCACCTTTGCCTATTGCAACCGAAACCCGGCCCCTTGTCATTATGACGAGGCTCCCCTCTGCCACCCTGCTGCGGACCACTTCAGGTTCCATGCCTTCGCAGGATGCAACATCTTCCATCTGTGGAGTGATGATGCCACTTTTTGCCAGTTCAACGTGTGTTTTTCCGTTTTCCATAGTTCTCACATACATGTTATTACAATAGCTCGTTCAATCCAGGCCGCACATCTCAAGCAGCCGCCTGGTATTCCCATGTCCGCCTACAGGCATGATATGTATGCCCCGGCAGTTTTGCCTGATGGTTATTATCGTTTCGGCCGCTATTTCCAGCCCCTCAGACACCGGATCAGCCGCTGTTTCCATTCTTCTCATAATATCTTCGGGTATGGTAACGCCGGGTATTCCTGCATTCATGAACCGTGCACTCCTGACGGACTTTAAGGGTATGATACCTGCGATCACAGGTATTCCGGTATTTTTTATTGCGCCTGCGAACTCATTGAATACCGCCGCATCGAACACTGCCTGGGTCTGGATGAAACGGGCTTTCGCCGATACTTTTTTGTTGAGCTTGAGCAATTGGAGGGCCAGCGGCCTGGCTCCGGGATTTGCTGCTGCACCGGCACACAGCGATGTGTGACCCGCAAGGGGCTCATCCTGGAAATCAAACCCATTGTTCATCTTTTCAATAAGCTGCAACAACTGCACAGAATCCAGGTCAAATACCGGTTTTGTTGAAGGCTGGTCACCCATGGTCGGGTAATCACCTGACATAGCCAGAACAGTATGTATTCCCAGTGCATGGGCTGCCAGCAGGTCAGATTGCAGTGCCAGCCTGTTACGGTCCCTGCACGTCATGTGCATGATGGTTTCAAACCCGGTCTCTGCCAGCCTGTGACAGAGTACCAGGGGTGACATCCGCATCACTGCCCGCTGGTTATCGGTAACATTCACAGCATCCGCCAGACCGTGCAGTTGCCGGACTTCAGCCAGTACACCTGACAGGTCTGTACCTTTAGGTGGACTGACCTCGGCAGTAACCATGAATTTCCCTGATCCCAGCACATCCTCAAATCCCATTTACAGCCTCCTGTCATGGTTCGCGGGCGGTCTGGTATCATCCAGCAGATCCAGCATACCCCTGCATTCCAGGGTCTCGAATATCCTAACCCAGATACATTTTCGCTCCTCGACCTCACAGTTTCCGTCACTGGAGCCTCCGCATGGTCCATTTACCTGGGATTTGGGACAGCCTGATTTCGGGCACAGTCCTGCAAAGATACCAACATCGCATTCCCCGCACATACTGCACAATCCCTCAAAGATATCATCTGCAAGGGCACCTCCAATGGATGTAGTATCCAGGCCGGGCAGTACGGATTTACCAGAGATGCGCCCCAGCAATGAAATGCCTGCCCCGCAGCTCAGTACCAGCAGTATGCCGGCCTGTGCGAGTGCAGGGTCCTCCTCGTTCAACTCATTCCATGACACAGCGCTGCAGGCATGGTGTACCATTGTGCCGTCAAGCACGTCCAGGCCGCGTCTGCGCAACTGGGATACCATGCTGCTCACCTGGGATTCACCGCCGGTCTGTATCTTACGGGCGCATATACCGCAGCCCACCACACAGATAGGTGAAGCAGGGAACTTCTCCAGCATGGTGAGTATTTCTTCGATCGGTTTGGGGCGGGTTATTATCATGCGTTCATCCGTACCTGTAGTCAGTATTCCTGAATCGCTGCAGGGCGGATAGTATCAATCCGGATAGTACAGGCAGGTCCCTTGCCTGTCCCTCCAGTTTTGAGGCGAGGCGTTTCAACTGCAATTCAGTGCCCATGACGATAAGGTCTGTGTTTTGGGTCTCGTGGGATACGGCATCCCTGGGTAGCGCAGCGTCACACCCCCGTGATAGTGCTTCCTGTTTTATTATCAGGGCTTCGGTTGTGGTCACATTCGTTATCTTCAGCACCCTGAGGACCGTCTTGTCTTTCATGATCCGGGCACCGGTGCCCGTAGCCCCTATCGCGGCAAAATAACCGGGAGCATCTTCTGTATTGACCACATCCAGCACTTCAATGGAATAACCCGACCCTTCACAAATGATCCTTCGTCCCCTGATAGCTTCTGCCACCCTGGCGGCATCGGCAGTATCTGCCACGTCATGCGTCCTGATGATATGTGCACCCTTATAAACTGCAATAGCAGTAGCGGCAATGGAACCCATAAGCCGCTCTGCGGCCGGTCTATTGAGCAGATCACCAATGAACGATTTCCTGGATATGGCCACAAGGACCGGTTTGCCGAACACCTTCAGGCGCTCTAACTGGTCCAAAGTCTCAAAATCATACTTCGGCGCCTTTTCCGGCAACCATTTCCCGATGGCAGGGTCAATAATGATACTGTCAGGTGATATACCCGCATCCTCACTGTTCCGTATTATCGTGTCAAGCGAGCGCATTACGGCATCCATGCCCAACGGGTCGCCGGGAATAGTTTCCGATGCCATGACTACCACGGGACAACTAAATTCCCTGGCGACTCCCACCATTGCCGGGTCTGCGGTGAAGCCGCTCACATCATTGATAATATGTGCTCCCAGCTCAAGTGATTCCCGGGCCAGGTCGGCGAACTGGGTATCTACCGAGATGGGGACATCAACGGCATCCACCAGCAATTCCAATGCAGGGATAAGACGCCTGCGTTCTTCTTCCTTTGATATCGTATCAGCCAGCGGCCAGGTAGAGCGTGCACCCACATCCAGCAGGTCTGCACGTTCGGCCACCATCCGCTGGGCCGTTTCGATCACATGCACGGTGTCTGTCACCGAACCTTTGTAAAATGATTCACTGCTCAGGTTTATAACACCCATTATGCGGACCGGATGTGCATCTCCCACCGCAATACCAGCAATTTCGGTGTCAACTACCATACAATTTACCTTATTTAATACCTGATCATTCAGATATCCTGCATGCAGATTCGAGGGTTTGCTGTAGCAGGATCGAGATGGTCATCGGACCTACACCGCCGGGTACCGGGGTGATAAGGGACACGTTCGGCAGTACCGCATCAAAGTCCACATCTCCTACCACCTTGCCGTCCTTCTGACCGATCCCAACATCAAAGACCACTGTCCCCTCCTTCACCATGTCCGCTTTTATAAGATGGGGCACGCCTGTGGCTGAAATGAGGATATCCGCCATCGTGGTGTATTTTTTCAGGTCATCAGTATAGACATGGCAGACCGCCACTGTTGCATTGCGGTTCAGGAGCATGGCTGCCATAGGCTTGCCCACGACATTGCTGTGTCCTATGATGACCGCGTTCTTCCCTTCTATTTCCACACCATATTCTTCCATTAAGCGGATAATACCTTTCGGGGTGCAGGGAACCAGTCCCTCATTGCCGATAAGCAGTTGTCCCATATTGTAAGGAGCGAAGCCGTCAGCATCTTTATACGGTGCAATTGCTTCCATGGCAGCCTGTGCATCCAGGTGGGGCGGCAGGGGCAGTTGCACAAGAATGGCGTGAACATCTTCCTTTTCGTTCAGGGAATGTATCAGTGCTATCAGTTCTTCCTGGGTTGAACCGGCGGGCAGGGTATGGTCCTCTGCATGGATACCGGCGCGCTCACATGCCCTGTGCTTGAGCCTCACATACATCTTTGAAGCTTCGTCGTCTCCCACAAGAATAGTTGACAGGCCCGGAGTGATACTCTTTTCTTCTTTGAGCCTGGCTACACCCTCTGCAACTTCCTGCTCTATCTTCTTTGCAAGAGCACGGCCGTCAATGAGCTTATTGCCGGATCCCATTATTACCTCAAATATTGATAGGGAACTGTGTGCACAGTTCCTTCATGTTGTCCTTTACTTCATTGAGTTTACCCTCATCGTTCATATGCCTGAGCGCGGTATCGATATTTTCTGCAATGACCTTCATCTGGGGTTCCTTCATACCCCTGGTGGTGATGGCGGGCGTGCCCAGCCTGACACCGCTTGTGATAAAGGGGCTGCGTTTCTCAAAGGGTATGGTGTTCTTGTTAGCAATGATACCGGCCTTGCTCAGGACAGCTTCACCGTCCTTGCCAGTAATATCGAGTCTGGTCAGATCCACCAGCATTAAATGGTTATCGGTCCCTCCAGACACGATATCGTGTCCCATATCCATCAGCTCAGAGGCCAGTTTCTTTGCATTGGCTACTATCTGTTCCTGGTATTCTTTGAATCCGGGAGCCTGTGCCTCCTTAAAAGCTACCGCCTTGGCTGCGATTATATGCATAAGCGGCCCACCCTGGATCCCGGGGAACACGGTCCTGTCAATAGCCTTTGCATACTCTTCCCTGCACATTATCATACCGCCCCTGGGACCGCGCAGGGTCTTATGGGTGGTCGTGGTCACGAAATCAGCGTGGGGTATTGGGCTTTGGTGTACACCGGCCACGATCAGACCTGCGATGTGGGCGATATCTGCCAGCAGGTAGGCACCGGCTTCATCAGCTATGTCCCTGAAAGCGGCAAAGTCGATTTCCCTCGGGTATGCACTGGCACCGACCACGATCATCTTAGGTTTGTGTTCTGTTGCCATCCGCATCACTTCATCGTGGTCAATGGTCATGGTTTCCCGGCTTACACCGTAGGGCACTACATGGTAGAGCTGACCGCAAAAGTTCACGGGGCTGCCGTGGGATAGGTGACCGCCGTGGGACAGGTCCATGCTCAGGATGGTGTCACCAGGTTTTAATACTGAAAAATACACTGCCATGTTGGCGCCTGAACCTGAATGGGGCTGGACGTTCACATGCCCGGCACCGAACAGGGCCAGTGCCCGCTCTCTTGCCAGGTTCTCTGCCACATCAACAAACTCGCATCCGCCGTAGTACCGCTTGCCTGGATACCCTTCAGCATACTTGTTCGTCATTATACTGCCCTGGGCTTCCATGACAGCTTTGCTGGCATAGTTTTCCGAAGCGATCAGGTTAAGCTTGTAATTCTGCCTCTCCTGTTCGTTTGTCAGGGCCCGGGCAAGTTCCGGATCTATTTTTGAGATATATGACATATGGGATTATTCTCCTCTTCTCGATCTATTATCTTTTATGGTAACGTTATTAATGTGAATTCAATCAGTAATCCTTACTTTTCGCCCTTCAATACTCAGTTTACCCTGGACGAACAATCGTACCGCCTCCGGGAATATTCTATGTTCCTGCTCCAGGATCCTGTCTGCCAGCATATCTACGGTATCATTTTCCAGTACCAGTACGCAATGCTGGATAATTATGGGGCCTGTATCCACACCTTCTTCCACGAAATGTACAGTACAACCGCTTACCTTGACCCCATGGTCATAAGCCTGTTGCTGACCGTGCAGTCCGGGGAACGATGGCAGCAGTGCAGGGTGGATATTTATCATCCTGCCTTTATACGGTGTCAGCAATGTCGGACCCACCACGCGCATGTATCCTGCCAGCAGGACCAGTTCGATGTCATGTGCTGCGAGGATGAGCAGAATTGCGTTCTCAAAACCTTCTTTGTTATCGAATGTACCAGGGTCCACAAAGACAGCTTCTATGCCGTGCTGTTTTGCCCGCTCAAGTGCGTAGGTGCCATCCACATCACTGATAACTACTTTTACAGATGCATGGGGGATAGTGCCGTTTTCAATATTGTCGATTATGGACTGCAGGTTCGAGCCCCGACCGGAAACAAGAACAGCGATGTTGGTGATATTCATACGATCATTTCCTGGGTAATAGTGATGCAGGGTTGAGCATCTGGATAGATAGCAGGATGATTATTAAGTTTTACTGATAAGACAGGTTTTTCAATCTAATTTATGTACAATCGGGTAGTAATGAAATATCAGGTGATCGAAATATGTCTGATAACAATATGATTACTGCTGACATGAAAATAGAAGAAATAGTAGCTAAATACCCTCAGACCATAGGAATATTCTTCCAGTACGGGCTGGGCTGTGTTGGCTGTCATGCAGCTTCATTCGAGAGCCTGGCCGAAGGTGCCATGATGCACGGCATTGACCTGGATGCCATGCTCAAGGAACTGAATGAACTTGTCTTAAAGGTTGAGGCTAAAAAAGACACATAAATACGAATATAATTCAATTTTATTATATATTTTAATGGTTAGCCGTAACATTTTTGTTTCAAAGTGCTGTTGCTAAATCGACAAGTATTTAACATAGAATAAATGATGGTGATTAATGGAGTCAAATATTAATCAGGTGCCACATATATATGGATTATAATATAAAGGAACACAACGATAATAAATTTGCCTTATTGCCCCACAAGAAGAATATGGATAAAAAGTGGGAGGAGGAACTGCGCGAATGGGTTGTCGAAGAGTTCTTCATACCATATCAGGCATCGTGACATAAAGGTCTTGATTCAATGATTTCCAAGTGAGGGATAATCTTGGAATTAAAGGGTATCTGTAGTATTTGTCAGACTGCTGGCACAATGTATACCTGTCAGTTATGCGGCCGTCTTGTTTGCAGCAATTGTTTTGATGCAACCAGGGGTGTATGCAAACAATGCAGCAGGGGAAGAGTACTGGGTTCTACGAATCCTCAGTTCAGTGTTTGATCCTCCCCCTGATCGGGTACCTGTCATTTTCTATCCATTTTAGTTTCCCCTTCTTCAATGGTGTTCAGGAACCGGTTGTAAATCGAGCTGGTGATAGTTTGTAGCATCAACTGCTTGCTGTCTTCGCTACTGTTGCCTTTTGTAATAGCACAGAACACGCCAAGTGGTATAGTTATGGAAGCGTAGGAGGAACTACCCAGAATATTCCCGCAATGGCCGAAAGCTTTCCTGAAAATCTGGTTCATGTTGATTTCAATATTATTAGAATTGGCATACACGTATATGTTATATGAATTAACCGCAAATACAAGCGCTGTGGATATCCCCTCCAGGT
>JAMJFV010000019.1 GCA_023544495.1 ANME-2 cluster archaeon | reverse complement strand
ATAGGATCAGAATAGGATCAGAATAGGATCAGAATAGGATCAGAATAGGATCAGATAGGATCAGATAGGATCAGATAGGATCAGATAGGATCAGATAGTATCAGATAGAATCAGATTGAATCAGATATTCCATAAGCTTTAAATATTATGTATATTATGTATATTATTATACATCAATGTACACATATATACAACAGGTTTAGACATGCATAAAATAATAGATGATATCATTTTTTCTACAGAAAACCGGGTCAAAGACATCAAAGATATTGAACAGGGACAAATTTCCAATATCAGAAGCCTTGCAAGATCCATCTGTTCCGTGCATGACAGACATGGTATCCCAGTGATAGCCGAGGTCAAACCTGCATCACCTACGACCCACAACAGGGATGTGAGCCCTGTTGATGCCGCGCAAATAGCACAGACCATGGAAAAAGCCGGGGCAGCTGCCATCTCCGTACTTACAGAACCAGATTATTTCCACGGCAGCCTTGAAAATCTGGAACATGTCCGGAGGGCTGTGAACATCCCGGTATTGAGGAAAGATTTCATCATTGACGAGAAACAGCTCTATGAAGCAGACAGCGACCTGATACTGTTGATAGCCGGGATACTTGGCGATAGGTTGCCTGGCTTTATTGACCGTGCAACGCGCAGAGGGTTCCAGCCACTGGTCGAAGTCCACAACCACGCAGAATGTATGGCCGCACTGGATAGCGGGGCACATATCATAGGTATCAATAACCGCGATCTCAGGACCATGGAGATAGACCTTGCAACAACCGAAGAACTGGCTCCCGTTATAAGGGAATACAATCCTGATATAATAATAATCAGCGAAAGCGGTATATCGACACCCTGGGATGCAGTCGGGATGGTGCAGGCAGGAGCTGATGCCATACTGGTGGGCACGTCTATCATGAACGGTGATATTTACCACAATACCAGATTATTGGTCAATGCCGACATATCCGGTTCAAATACGACTGACATTTTATAAACTCCAAACACTCCAAACACTCCAAGCACATCAAACACGTCAAATACATCATGTAAGTAAAGCATATCAAATGTATCACACTGACAATGAATAGAGGAATATCCATGAACATCAATCAAAAAGGCAAGTTCGGGCGATTCGGTGGGCAGTTCGTACCCGAGGTGCTCATGCCGGCACTGGAAGAACTGGAAGAAGCGTATGAACGCTTCAGGGACAACCCTGATTTCAAAAAGGAACTTGATTATTACTTGCGGGATTTTGCTGGCAGACCATCGCCTTTGTACCATGCCAGGCGCCTGAGCGAAAAGTATGGTGTCAAGGTGTATCTCAAACGCGAGGACCTGCTACACGGAGGAGCCCATAAGTTGAACAACACCCTTGGCCAGGCTTTGCTGGCAAAGTACATGGGCAAGCGCAGGCTCATTGCAGAGACCGGAGCAGGCCAGCACGGTACAGCCACTGCTATGGTCGGGGCCAACCTGGGAATGACCACAGAGGTCTATATGGGTGCTGAAGATACCAGGCGCCAGCGCATGAACGTGTACCGCATGGAACTGATGGGGACAAAGGTCATCCCTGTGACCACAGGCAGCCAGACCCTGAAGGATGCGATCAACGAAGCGTTGCGGGACTGGGTGAGCAATGTGGAAAATACCCATTACCTCATCGGCTCGGTGGTTGGTCCGCATCCCTACCCCACCATTGTGCGGGACTTCCAGAGCGTCATCGGTAACGAGGTCAGGTCGCAGATCCTGGAAAAGGAGGGGCGTTTGCCGGATTCCATTATCGCATGCACCGGCGGCGGCAGCAATGCTATGGGCATATTCCATCCTTTCGTGAAGGACACAGGTGTGAAATTATTTGCTGTGGAAGCAGGTGGCAGCGGTTTGAAATGTACGGATAAGGCTGCACTGCACTCTGCATCCTTAAGTGTGGGAGAGGAGGGAGTACTGCACGGCGCGCGGACAAAGATATTGCAGGACCCTTACGGCCAGATACTTGAATCCCACAGTATCTCTGCCGGTCTGGATTATAGCGGTGTGGGTCCTGAACTGGCCTACCTGGCCGAAACGGGCAGGGTCATTCCGGTGAACGCTGATGATAATGAGGCACTTGCTGCTTTCCATGAACTGAGCCGTATGGAGGGTATCATTCCCGCACTGGAATCATCCCATGCCCTGGCATACCTGGCTAAGGCTGCCGATTCTGGTGAACTGGGGGGGATCGTGGTCATCAATGTATCAGGACGCGGAGACAAGGATCTTGAGACCGTATTGGAGAAGGGGGTACAGGCATGAGGATATCCGGGACGTTCCGTGAACTGAGAACAAAGAAGGAAGGTGCGCTTATTGCCTATGTATGCGCAGGTGACGGAGACACTCCAGGGATAGTGCATGCTCTTGTCAGGGGCGGCGCAGATATCGTAGAGCTGGGACTGCCCTTTTCAGACCCTGTGGCCGACGGACCCACCATCCAGGCATCCATCCAGAGGGCGCTGGACGCGGGCATGAATCCTGATAAATACTTCGCTATGGTCAGGAACCTGGACGTGGATGTACCGCTTGTGGTGATGACCTACTACAACCTGATATTCAAACGCGGGTATTGTGAAAAGAACGGGGTCGACCTGATATTCCTGGTGGCACCTACTACAGAAGGAAGCCGGCTTGAGGATATCCTGAAACGTGGGACTGGATTTTTGTACCTGGTATCCAGGCTGGGCGTTACTGGCGCCAGGGCCGATGTTGCATTGTCTACAAAAGAGGTGCTGGACAGGGTGAAGACCGATACGCCCAGAGCTGTGGGTTTTGGCATCTCCTCAGGTAAGCAGGCGGCCAGTGTATTTAAAAACGGGGCCGATGGCGTTATCGTGGGATCCGCATTCGTGGATATCATAGCCAGCGGGCGGGATGTTACCGGACGGCTGGAGGCGCTGGCCAGCGAGCTTAAATCCAGCATGCAATGAGATTATAAAAAATATAAATCGAACACGTGTGACACTGATTTGACGGATTTTTACGGATATATTTTTATCTGTGCGCATCCGTATCATCCATACAATCCGTGTTCCAGCCAGGCTCACGCATGGTCATGTACCCAGAACTCACCGTCCAGAGTTATCTCTTTCTTCCATATCGGTACCTCGGACTTCACGCGCTCAATTGCTTCGCTCAATACCGGGAAGAGTTGTGTCCTGTGGGATGATGCGACCACGATGTAGACAATATCCTCGCCGGGTCCGATGGTCCCGGTCTTGTGATGGATAACAACGTCCATGATACCATCCTTTTGCTTTAATTCAGTACATATCTGCTCGATGCTTTCCTGTGCAAGGTCTTCATACTGCTCGAACTCAAGCGTTTCGGTCTGAACGTCCCCCGTAATTTCCCGGACTATCCCCATGAACGTACCGATAGCACCTGCCTTTTGGATAGCGGGATTGCTGCGCACTTTCCTTATCAGGGATTCCAGCGTGACCCAATCCGGTTGGGCGCTGGTAAGCTCGACAAGCGCGGCAATATCCACATCATCATGTTCAGGGAAGATCGCCACTACATTCGATACCCCTGATGATTGGTCCAACTCGCCCAATACGATCTTTGGAAGGGAACTGTCTTTATCTCCTTCAACGACAGCAAAATCCATACCGCTGTTCGCCAGCGCATCCAGCGCTTTACCAAGGGTAGGCTCCCGTGCCACCGTAACCAGTTCAGATTTGGTAATGCCGACAACCATTTGTGCACCTGCATCGAACTGTTTCCCGGTATCACTATCTTCCGGATTGAAGCGATGCTGGATCATGTGTTTCACGGTACCGACGCGACCTGAAGCGCTAAGTGCCTCAACAAGACGGCAGATGAGTGTGGTCTTACCGGATTTTTTATGTCCTGCCACAGAGATTACTTTCATGATATGGTCTTATAATTTCAAGATATATAACTAAGCTGGGACTTGATCTGATTTCACTTCGAGTCACTTTTAATAAGGGCCTCGATTGCATCAACGATACATCCGACCTGTCTTGGATCTAAAGTGTCTTTGATGGTTGCTAAAACCTCTTTTCCCTCTCCAAAATTGATAAGGTCAGCTTCCTCTCGGGCAATAATTACCCTGGGCCTATCAGAACGATTGAAACCGTCTGCAAGTATTACATCCCTATCCTCCTGATATGAGGAAATCTCGTCCAGATTGAGTTCCTTCTTAACCCTTTTCACCATGGCAAACATAGTAGGAGATGATATGCACACGGTTTCAGCTCCTGCCTGTGCATGGCGCCAGGTATCCTTGCCTTCATGGTCAATCTCAAAATCGTCATGGATATGATGCTTGATGGTACCAGCACTATATCCTTTTGCCAGAAGACTGTCTATGATTTTCTCTATGAGTGTGGTCTTACCACTGCCGGATGGGCCGACAATACAGATAAGTGGTGGGCTGCGCACTGACATGTTAATCCCCTCCCATATTCCTGACATCTTCTCCTGTATTGATGTTCATGAATGTCCTGAGACCGGGGTCAATCTCCCTTATATCTTCCATATCAACGAATACTGCATCATGTAGTTTATAAGCTGGAGCTAATACGAATATATCATTTCGCAACATGGCTTTTTCGGTCTCGATTGCCATCGGAATGGTACGATAGACGGCATGCAAAGGTTCAAGGTTCCCATTCTCCCATACCGGTATGGCAGCATCATGTCCCCGTGCCCGTTCAAACAGCAGTTGTACCACACCGACATCCAGGTATGGCATGTCGCAGCCGCATATGAACATGTATTCCCCTTTTGCCGCCCTCGTTCCCTCAAGGATACCTGCCAGTGGCCCGACATCATGATACTGGTCAAGGACAACGTCAATCCCCTGGGTGTATCTACTCAAAAGTTCCTGCTGTACAACGTCTCTGACAGATACAATGACCTCGTCTGTAACCCCGGTTAACACGTCAATTGTCTGTTCAAGTATGGTCCTGTTCCCTACAGGTAACAGGGCTTTCTCCCTGCACCCCATTCTCCTGCCTTGCCCGCCAGCCAATATAAGTGCAGATCTCATATATCCCCAAAATAATCCTGCTGTATCCCTGTCCTGGGTAAACATTGTAGTCCTTGCAGATAGTGCAAACCTTTCGAAGCTTGCAGATTACGGTGAAGTTTTCGAGCAACTTCAATGATAGTTTTGTGATTCATTGTGTTACTATAATTGAACCTATTCTGTTGGATGTATCTTCGATAACTATATATGTATTCTTCTGTTATTATTTATATCAGGAAAAATCAATGATTCTTTTCAACAGAGATTTCTCACATACCAGGCAGGCCTCGTAAAACATGTTCAATAGTCTATTTGGATTTCTTAAGGTACTTGACCGGATTTCGGAAAAAGAACTGGTAAACATTGATCGTACAAAATGTTTACGATATCTGAACAAGCATTCATCCTGTTCTCAATGCCTTGAGAACTGTCCTGCAGGTGCAATAAGAATTGATGGTCAGGAGATTGAGATTGATGGCTTTTTGTGTACCGGGTGTGGAATCTGCGTGAATATATGCCCGAATCCGGCATTTTCCCTTAAGGACATTGACCCATCATCCATTATCAAAGCATCCCAGGAGAAGAAGCAATTAACCATCTCCTGTTCCGGCAAAGATACAGACCTGCAGGTCCCCTGTCTTGGATTCATCAATGAGGCCGTGCTGCTCAGGATGGCCTCAGAAGGCAGGAAAATCGTGTTGGATACTTCTGCATGCCAGAAGTGTGATTATTCAACCACACAGGATACTATCCTTGGTTATGTCGATGCTGCAAATTCAGTGCTTACGTGTTTTAATAATGATAAGAAGATACATCTGAAGGATGATGGCCCTTCCATTGAACCCAAGCATGAATCTATTACCAGGAAATTCATATTCCATTTCTCTGATACGAAAATAGGAGAGGGATACTCCAGGCAGTCAATGTTCATTGATGCCTTGAAACAATTGGACCCTGACAGCCGAAATAGCATGGATGCCAGTATCATACCTTTTGGCAGCATCAAAGTTCACTCGTCCTGCAACGGATGTGGAATTTGTGTTGCTCTTTGTCCTATGGATGCCCTGGTCATTGAAGAGTGTGACGATTTCATACTGAAATTCAGACCACACCTGTGTACTGGATGCGGTCTGTGCGGCCAGTTATGTCCGGAAGGTTCCATCTCTCTTGAAGAGAACATCGTTCCTGGTGATTTGCTCAAGGATGAACTGAACCTCATAGATATTAAAAGGATACAATGTAGGGAATGCGGCAGGTTTTTTGTCGCCGTTCATGAACAGGCTCTCTGTGATTCCTGCCGAAAGGACAAAGACATTGAGGATTCATTCTTTTCACATCAGTAGGATTAACTGCAAATGATTGTCGATGTCAACGGCGGCCAGGAATTTCCCATGTTAGCAGTATGAATCCCCTTTTTACCGATATGAAATTCCCTATGTTAGGCAGTGAAAATCCCCCATTTTGGCAATGTAAAATTCCCCACCCTCAATACTGGTTTAGAAAACCAAATCTTAAGTTTAAAGCCACCAAATCTGGTATCGACAATACATGATTCGCACGTTCATAGCCGTAGAACTGCCGCCACACGTAAAAGAAGCGGTCCAATCCATCCAGCAGGAGATGGACTTCAAAGGATTGAAACTGGTAGAGCCCGGCCTGGTGCACCTGACTATGAAATTCCTGGGTGACATACCGGAATCACAAATAGAACCCATTTCCCAGGCCCTTGCCGGTATTGACTGCCCCCCGTTCCCTGCTAGGATTGCAGGGATTGGCGTGTTCCCCAAGCCCGCATACATGAAAGTGATATGGCTGGGGGCACAGGGCGAGTTCGAACGTTTGCATGGGGAAGTGGAGCGCACCCTCAAAGAGTTCAGGTTCAAGAAGGACCGGGGTACATTCACGGCCCACGCCACCCTGGCCAGGGTCAGGCACCTGGACAACCCTGCAAAGGAACATCTGGCACAGGTACTGGCCGGGTTGCAGGATGTCGACCTGGGCGAGTTCACGGTAGACCACATTATATTTAAAAAGAGCACGCTTACGCCCAGGGGACCCATATACGAAACCCTGAAGAAAATCCCGCTATAACGATACAACATGACTAAAAACAACATATTAACACAGATACTGGACAGGATAAAACCCACTGCGTACGAACAGCAAAGGATGCAGAAGGTTGCAGACCATATCATATCACTGGTTGACCAGGTAGCTGCGAGTTCAGGTTTAACTGAAGTTTCTGGTGCGCTTGTAGGTTCTGCTGCCAGAGGGACCTGGATATCAGGTGAACACGACCTGGACATTTTCATCATGTTCCCTGAGGAAACGTCCAATGATGAACTGAAGAACATAGGACTGAGGATCGCCAGGCAGGTAGCGTCAAATGCTGATAGGTTTGAAGAACGTTATGCAGAGCATCCATACATCCATGCATTTTTTGACGATTTTGAGGTAGACCTTGTACCCTGCTTCAGGGTTGGGAGTGCAGCACGCATAAAATCCGCCGTTGACAGGACACCTTTCCATAACCAGTTCATCCTTGAGAGGATCAGAGGACTGGAGGATGAGGTGCTGCTGCTCAAACAGTTCATGAAAGGCGCAGGTGTGTATGGTTCAGACCTCAGGACCGGCGGTTTCTCGGGATACCTGGCAGAACTGCTCATCATCCGTTACGGCACGTTCGTCGCTGTCCTTGAAGCTGCAGATGGCTGGAAACCCGGTATAATCATCGACATTATGGAACACGGGAATAAGGAGCATAATGATCCACTGGTGATGGTGGACCCCACTGACCCGGCCAGGAATGTTGCCGCAGCACTCACACTTGACAGGTTTGCATGTTTCATTGACAGGGCACGACAATACCTGTGCCCTTCTGTTAATGATCCGCTGGAACAGTTCTTTCCTGGTATGTCAGTCCCCCTAAATGATGCTGAATTCGACATCATTACCGGTAAGCGGGGGACATCCCTGATGGCCGTTGTCTTTGACAGTCCCGATGTAGTTGAGGACGTGCTATACCCCCAGCTTTTCATGTTGCACGGCAGTATTTGCGAGCTACTGTCACGGTATGGATTCCAGGTCCTGAACGGTGACGTATGGACCGGGGACGGAGTAGTGGTTGTAGTGCTGGAAATGGAAGTGAAGCAACTGCCACCTGTAAAAAAACACCTGGGACCACCTGTCTGGGAAAAGTCCCATGCAGGAAGCTTCAAACAAAAGTACCTGCAAAATAAAGGTTTATCAAAGGTCTATATCGAGAAAGGCAGGTATGTTGTGGATGTAGGCCGTAAATATTCGGACGCTGCCGAACTTTTGCGCAATGAACTTAACACATGCCGGTTGGGTAAACACGTGGGCAAGAATATACAATCTGGCTTCAAGGTGCTGGAAGGAAGGGAATTACGTGAAATAGATTCTCACAGTTTCAGGGAATTCCTTACAGGATTTTTCCACCTGAATGCAGATGAATAACGTTCTCTACCTGCAGGCGTGTATGGTCTGACACACCTCCCATTCCAGTACCATCCCCTATTTCAGTATCATAATCAATTTCTCCTAAAAGGGCCCTGAATATCATAACAACTGAATCTGACAGTGCACCATAATCATACCCTCCTTCCAGTGCGAGTACCAGTTTCCCGCCACAAAGTTCTTCTGCCAGCGACCGTACCACCCCGGTCATCTGTCCAAAACCGGCAGACGTCAGATCCATTCCTGCCAGGGGGTCGTACCTGTGCCCGTCCACTCCTGCACTTACCAGAATAATGTCAGGCCTGAACGTACGTGCAGCGGGTAACAGGACCTTGTTGAACACATACAGGTAATCGGCATCGTTAGCACCTCGGGGTAACGGTACATTGACAGTATATCCCCTACCCTTCCCCACTCCTATCTCATCCACTCTGCCCGTCCCCGGAAAATGGGGATATTGATGAATGGAAAAATAGAGCACTGACCTGTCATCATAAAATGCTTTCTGGGTGCCGTTGCCATGGTGCACGTCCCAGTCCACAATAAGCACCTTTCCCAATCCCCTCTGTTGCGCATACCGGGCCGCTATTGCCACATTGTTGAACAGACAAAAACCCATACTTCTGTCCGGCTCGGCGTGATGGCCGGGCGGGCGCACCAGGGCAAATACACTGTCCATTCCATCCATGACCGCATCCACTGCCGATAGAACACCACCTGCAGCCAGCAACGCAACCTCGTATGAACGAATACTGGTTAGGGTATCCCCGTCCAGGGCAATTCCCTTTGATGAAAAATCCTTCACAATACGAATATGGCCAGAAGTATGTACCAATTGTAATTGTTCGTCGGAAGCATGAACTGGTTTTACTGGATGTAGCAGGTCAATAAGACCCGCATCACTCAGGCCCTTCATAATAGCCCTTAAGCGTCCGGCATTCTCCGGATGCATGCCTGTATTATGCTCCAGATAATCCTTAGAATATACAATTCCCACCTGCATGCAATGAGAAACTACTCAATAAATGTTACAGTTCAAAGTCGTGTCAGGTCAATGAAACCTGCAAGGTTAACCACACCAATTGCTCCGACGACCTCTCCGTTGGAATCCTTGATCGGAGAAACGACAACCGGGACATCCTTATAAGGACCTCTGTCTGCAAATCCATGTATGGTCTTACCTTCCTCCATTGCCCTTTCCAGGTAAGCCCCTGTATAATTATAATCAAGAACCTTATTATTCTCGATCCTGATGCCTTTTTTATTCATGCTTCTCATGGTAACAGGCAGTCCAACAGCAGAAAATATGGCCATAGCTATTGGTTCCAACTCTTGTGCCGTAGAATCCCTGGTAATTGCTATTCCGACCATTTTTAACACCACGTCTCAAATGAAATAAACTATACTTAAATGCTCCGAAAAATCCGCACATTGATTAAAGGTCCATAGTACATCCGGCACCCTGTCCTATTCCCTCATCCACCCTGACATGCAGTCCGGTAATATTATCCGCGGACCCAATACCCATAATTCCTGTAGATATTTCGTGTAAGAAATATTTGCAGAGGTCTTCAGCACTGGCTGAATGTGTTGGCAGTAACAGCACATCATCACAGGGCAGCACATAATATTTACAGCTTTTTACAATCTCCACATGATAATGCCCGTTCTCTTCAGTTATCTTCAACCTGGGGTCATTTTTGGCAATCAGTACCCTGTGGTCAAGCTGATCACAGATATCCTTGACAATATCTTTGAGTACGATGAAATCAATAATGAACTCTCCCGCCTGGGAACCTTCGACACGCACGCTAACAGCATATGTGTGACCGTGCAGCCGGCCGCATTTAGGATGGTCGGGTATCAGATGACTGGCAGAAAATCTGAGCTTTGCCATCCAGCCATCAAGTTCAATAAACAATTTCATATCACCAGGGAGAGGTTTAAGGGTCTCCATATCAATAAACTCTTGTATGGCCCGAAACCAGAAAGACTATTTCTACTACAAAGCAAAGAACGAGGGGTACCGTTCCAGAGCCTCATATAAGCTGGACCAGATCAATAAAAAGCATAATGTTATCAAACCCGGCGATTCAATCGTGGACCTTGGCGCGGCCCCGGGTGGCTGGCTGCAGATGGCAAAAGAACTTTCGGGCGGACGGGTGGTGGGTGTGGATCTGCAAAAGATAAAGCCCATTGATGGTGTGGAGACCATAAAAGGGGACATCACCCGGGACACTACCCTGGAAAAGATCGAAGAAATTATCGGCAAGCAAGGGGCCGATGTAGTGATATGCGATGCAGCGCCAAATCTGACCGGTAGCTGGGAGCTTGACCATGGCCGCTCCATTGCCCTGAGTGAATCTGCATTATCTATTGCTAAAAAGCTTTTGAGACCGGGGGGGAACTTTGTGGTCAAGGTGTTCCAGGGTGATATGTTCAAAGATTTCCTGGATGAAGCAAAGGAGAATTTCGTGTATGTACGCTCATATACACCGGCAGCTTCACGTAAAGAAAGCGCTGAGATCTATGTGATAGGAAAGAAGTTCCTGAGCATTGGTATTAAGAAAGGCCAGGAGTTTGAACTGGAAATTAAAGAGATAGGGGAGAAAGGGGATGGGATCGCCCGGATAAATGATTTCATTGTGTTTGTGAAGGACGGGACTGCAGGTAAGCGCGTTCGTGTATGTATCAGGGAAGTGCACCCGAAATTTGCTTTTGCTGACATTATACAATAAAATGGGATGGAAGTAATTTTGTATCGCCATCATCATTATTATAAGCATAGATTAATCTACTAGTAATTACAATAATTAGATTATGTCACTTCCTACATTTTGCCCAAAAACAGGTAATGGTTCTTGTATCGGTGATAGTTGCCCTGTGCATGTTATGGACTGGCGTACCAAAGATGAATACTGTAATGTAGGTTATTATCCAGACTACGAACGCAATTCCCAGGGTAATCCAGTAGTGGATAATTATGCATCCGGCATTGAAGTAGATACTGTACACAACAGTGATGCCCATAGCCGGTTGGACCTGAATTCAATGTTGCACGGATTGCAGGAATGCGAAGAAATAACTGCCGGACCAGAGAATGAAGCCGCAAAACCAAAAAATAAAGTTCACAGGATGATGAACCTTCTGAACATGGATGACCTGTCAGACGATTATGAGGCTCAGTTTTGGGCTTGAGAGCATTGGTAAGTATAGCATTACAATTTTATTAATTTTTTCAATATTATCAGGACCAGTTATGCAAGGTCCGACCTGAATTATTCATTCCTATCAATACCAGTTCTGCACGGTCTGGCCTTACTCTTTCATTCCTATCAATACCAGTTCTGCACGGTCTGGCCTTACTCTTTCATTGCCATCAATACCAGTTCTGCAAGGTCCAGCACATTGATCCCGATATCTGACATATTCCTGGAACATAGTGGACATGACGTAACCGCATAGTTAACACCGCCGGGAATATTATCCTTTAGTTTTTCTGCAATGGAGCCGGACAGTTCCGGATATCCGATCCTGACTCCACCTCCACCACCGCAGCAACTGGCATTCTCCTTTGAGGCTTTCATCTCTACAAGTGAGCAGACCTTTTCAATGACCTTCCTGGGAGCATCATATATCCCGTACGTCCTGCCCAGGTGACACGGGTCATGATACGTTACCCTGAGGTCAAGCTGGTCCAGAGGCAACTCATCAAGCCGGGAAGCCAGGAACTCTGAAAAGTGCAGTATTTCAAAGTCGCGGTATTGTTCCCTGAACATCGAATAACAACCTGCACAACCGACGATTATGGTATGAGCTCCTGCTTCTTTGAACTGCCGGGAATTATGTTCGATCAGATCAGATGCGTCCAGTCCCATCCTTAACAGTGGTGAACCGCAGCACTGCTCATTTTTCAGTAATCCGACACCGAACTTTTCCAGGATCCCATATATCGCCTTTGCTGTGGATTGGTATCTGTATGAAGCCAGGCACCCGGCAAAATATACATATCCTGAATCCCCAGTAACCTGAGAAGTGGTAACCCATGCCGTCCTTGCTGATCCATCACCCAGTGAGTTACCAGTGTTGTTGATACGACCCTGCATTTCCCGCTGATGGGACGTTGCATACCCCAGATCCACCAGTTTTCTCCGTGCTGCCCTGGTCACCTGTTGTGGATTGGCACCTGAGGGGCATGCAGACACACATTGCTGGCAGGTAGTGCAGGTCATTATACTCGTTACCATTCCAGTTGTTGGTTCAACCCCTGAAGCCATTCCCATTGCCATCTGCATCCTGCCCCTGGCCCCGGCAGATTCCCACCCCTGCACCTGCTGCGTTGGACATACCGTGCGACACCGGCCGCATCTGACACATTTTACTATTTCCCCCAGGTATTCCCTCATTCCAGGCCCACCTTCAGAGGATTCATAATATTATGAGGGTCAAGTGCTCTCTTTATAGAGACCATAACATTCAGTGCACCTCCATGCTCCTGGTTCATGTATATCCCCCGGGCGCTGCCTATACCATGCTCTCCTGATACGGTCCCATGTAACCGCAATGCTGCGCGATGAATGTCGTCAGCCGCCTTTTTCAGTACTTCCCACTGCTCCCTGTCACGCGTATCAATAGCCATACCTGTGTGCAGGTTGCCATCCCCGGCATGACCGTATGTCATTATAGTGAGACCGTGCCGTTTAGAAATGTTGCGTATCTCTCTGAGCATTTCCGGAATTGCGGACAGTGGAACCGCCACATCTTCGCCGATATAGACCCTGGTCCTGCCCGGGTTCAGCCGTGTAACCGCAGCGCCTGCAAGGCGGCGGGCAGCCCACAGTTCCTTCATCTCAGCCTCTGAAAATGCGATGGTAACATTAAAAGCTCCTAGTTCCCGGCAGCAGCCAGCCACTCTGGCCGCGCCGGATTCAACACTGCACGGGGAGCCGTCCACTTCAATAAGCAACATGGCTTCACAATCCGGGATTGCCAGGTTGGCATCATACATATTGACTGCCTTGATCGTGGTACTGTCCATAAGTTCGCATGCAGAAGGCATGATGCCCTTTTCCATTATGGCCGGCACGGTCCTGCCGGCAGCTTCCAGGTCATTGAAATGGGCCAGCACTGCAGCACGGGCCTCGGGTAGCGGGTGTATCTTCAACCTGGCCAATGTAATTATACCCAGCGTACCTTCAGAACCGACCATCAGGGAGGTGAGGTCATACCCGGATGCGGATTTCATGACCATGCCGCCGGTCCTGATGACTGCCCCGTCCGGCATGACCACTTCAAGGTCAAGCACGTAATCAGTGACAGTACCGTATTTTACCGAGCGCATACCGCTGCCCCTGTTGGCTATCAGCCCGCCCATGGTGCACATCTCGCTGCTGCCCGGATCTGGAGGAAAAAAGAAACCATAGGGTTCAAGTGCACGGTTCAGGTCCGCATGAACGAGTCCCGGCTCCACCAGTACCTGCAGGTTCCGGATATCGATCTCAAGTATCCTGTTCATCCGGCTCATATCCAGCACAATGCCACCACACAGTGGTACTGCTCCTCCTGCCAGACCGGTGCCCGCACCTCTTGCAACAACAGGTATGCGGTTTTCCTGGGCCAGTTCAACTATGTCCGATACCTCGGCAGTTGTACGGGGCATGACCACATAATCCGGGGTACCCTTAATGTACGACGCGTCAGAGGAATAGCAATACAACTCTGCCGGGTCATTTGAAACACGGGATGATGTGACAATGTCCTGAAGCCTTGTGAAGATGTCCATGATACTTTTCCTGGTTTACTATTATGGATGTAATATTATTAAATAGTAATTTGAAATACGTTTGGCAATTCGTACCTGAATCAATAATCATAAAAACAATCAGGATATTCAAAGACCTATTATGACAATGCTTTCAAGACAGGAACTGACAGCAGCAATGAACTCACCGTCACCACTGGTGGAACAGATGATAGATCCTGGCGTACAGACCCAGCCTAACGGTCTTGAGCTGACCCTGCAAAGCGTCCACAGTTTGCAGGGCCCGGGGTCTGTTTCCTTTGATAACAGTGAACGTATCCTGCCTGGCACCACCTTTCTTGATTTTGATGCGAACGGCTGGCTTCACCTCGACCCCGGCATCTACAAAATTATCTACAACGAAGTTGTGAACATCCCCGAAGGACTGGCTGCCATTGCCAGGGCACGGTCCAGCCTGTTGCGCTGTGGTGTAGCCCTGGAGACCGCTGTATGGGATGCCGGATATAGCGGTCGCAGCGAGAGCTTGCTGGTGGTGCACAACCCCGATGGTTTCAGGCTAAAACGTAATGCAAGGGTTGTGCAGCTTATCTTTTTCAAACTCAGCAGTACTGTAAGCCAAGGCTACAGCGGTATCTACCAGAATGAAAATAAATAGATCAATAATTGTAAAATTTGTCCAATAAATGAATGATTGAATAAAAAAGAAAAAGATGTCAAAGAAAAGGTCCGGTTAAGACCTTCTTCTCATGACCAGTCCTGCTGTTAACAGAACCATTAAACTGAACACTATTCCCACGGCTGGTGTCCCGTATTCGGGGATATCCCTCTGGCCGCCATTTCCTGTATTCCGTGAGTTTGCCGGTACTTCGGTCTTGATGATATAGGCATTTCCTCCGGTTCCAAATGACTTGGTCTGTCCTGCCAGAATATATCCTCCATCAGAGGTCTGGGCTACCGAATGACCGTAATCGTCATTTTCTCCGCCAAAGACCTGGCTCCACTGCTCGTTTCCATCACTGTCCAGCTTCAGGAGATACACGTCATTTGCTCCATAGGTGTACTGGTTGGTCTTACCGACAATAATATAACCTCCCTCCTCGGTCTTCTGGATAGACTGGGACTCTTCGATGGTATCACTTGCTCCAAAGAACTTCTCCCATACCATTTTACCATTCAGGTCGAGCTTGACAACATATACATCAGATTTACTCAGCACATTTTTTGATTTGGAATGCCCGGCCACAACATACCCATCCCTGTGCTGGACTATTGAATATGCCTGGTCGTCATTATTGCCGCCAAAATCGGATGTCCATTTCACATTGCCGCTGGAATCCGTTTTTATGACATAAACGTTATAACTCCCGTCCCCGTTTGACCGGGTATATCCTGCAATGACATATCCATTATCTGACGTCTGCTGGATGTCATAAGCGCCATCTTCCAGCCCTCCGCCAATGCTCTTTTCCCACACCTTGTTACCTTTTGGATCAAGTTTGATAATATATACATTGCCGTCAAGGATGTTCAACCATGATTGTCCGGCCGCTATATATCCGCCATCACTGGTCTGGATTATGGATTCGCATATATCGGTCTGACTGCTACCATAATACTTCTCCCACTGGAGTTTTCCGGAAGAATCCAGTTTCACAAGATAGTAATCTATTACACCCACATTGAAGGAACGTGTACCACCTCCTACAATATAACCGCCATCTGAAGTCTGTCGGATGGATTTGGCAAAGTCTATTTTCGCACCTCCGTAGTTATGCTCCCATACCACATCACCCGATGAAGTTAGCTTAACCACGTACACATCTTCAGTGTTACTCATACCTTTCGTCATACCGGCAGCAGCATATCCGCCGTCTGAGGTCTGTATCACGTCATAAAAAATCTCTTCCCTGTTTCCGCCCAGATCTACAGTCCAGTCGATCCTGGGTGCTGTATCCGCATATACAACCACCGGTGTGAGCAATAATAGTGCAAAAAAGAGAGCACTAATCATTTTGTATCTCATAATGTTTTTCACCAGTGTATGTTTTATACGAACCACTATTAATAATCTTTTACAACATAACGTGAAATTACTTCAAACGCTCAATAATTCGCTGTTTCTTGTCGATGGCTATCCGGGCTGCTTCATCGATCCTGTCGCACATGACCTTGAAGTCCAATGGTTCAGCTTCACCCACCAGTTTTTTTATAGGAGTATAGGCAGATTCCCTGAACCTGGGGGAAAAGTCCACGGTCCTGCCATCAATCTCAAGTTTTGCACCGCTGCCATGCCCAACCCTGCCGATCACATCAGCTGCAATACCTTTTGAACCAAGCACGGAAAGGATGGCATCAGCAGCATCAGCAGGAGCAATTATCAATAGCGCATCAAGGGATACTCCCAGGTAATCGATCTCAAGTTCTTCGAGCATTGACAGAACCGAAGGATTCACCAGCTTTCTGATACGCTCTTCATGGAATACCAGTTCTACACCTGCAGTTCTTGAGATCTCCTTGGCATCGCCGCGCACTCCACCATTGGTCACATCGGTCATGGCATGGATGCGCACCAGCAGTCCTGCATCCATAATAGCTTCACAGGCCTCTATGAATTTGATATTGATGGTCTCATCGACAATGTCATGTTTGCCATAATAGAGAGCTGTTGTGGAGATAGTGCCTCCACCAGCCCCTTCGGTCATAAGTATGACATCGCCTGGTTCGGCCAGTATCCTTGCAGAAATGGTCCTGGTAATACCTACCGCGCCCACGCCGCCGGTCATGCGCTCACCAATGACCATATCCCCCCCTATGCGCAGGGTACTGCCTGTTATAAGAGGTACACCGGTCAGTTCTGAAACGGTGGTTATACCTGCGATGTGGTCGAATATCTTGCCCACATCCCCGTCATCGGCAACATGGATATCGGACAGCATGGCCAGCGGTCTTGCCCCCATTGCATAGATATCACGGAGCGCAGCCCGTGCCACATGGAAACCTGCAAGAAATGGATAATCACTGAGCCTGCTGTGGATACCGTCCACCGTCACCACCAGATATTCACCGCTGCCGGTCCTGACCACACCCGAATCGTCCAGGTGCGTGGTATCCACTTCCGCCGATGTCCTCCCGATCACCCCGGCTATTTGCTCGTGGGTATAGAAATCACCCATTCCCCGGCTGCCAACACCAAATTGCCCCATGGTAATGCCTGAGGTGACCGGTTCAAAAATATCTCCTTTCGGTTCCAGGGTGGCGCTGGCTTCCACCATAACTGCATGGGCTAATTCTTGTGCATGCTGTTCGGTAACATTCCCGCCCTTGATCTCACGTATGCGACAGGCAAGTCTTTCCTCTATCTGCCCCTCACTCTCACCCGATAACAAAGCGCGTTTAGCATAACCTTCAATGTCCATGTCCAGAGGGATGCATATATTGATTATTAAAGGTTCTTAAAATCGTACTATGGTATTACCCGGTATTACCACACCAGAGAAATACTTTTCAGTTCCCTGCTGCGATCCAGCTCTTTCAATATCACTCGCACTTCCCGGTCAGTGATGTTACCTGCCCTCTGGCTCATGCGGACCACCTGGCTCACCTCGATCCGACCGGTGTGGCTGAGCAATTTGACAATACGCAGTACTGTATTTTTCTGCCATTCATATTCTCTTGTCTGGTACGTACGTATGGAGCGAAGGAAATCTATCTTCCGGAATTCGGGCCAGTACGGTGCACAGAAATAAGCTGCACATTCGCTGCCATTGGCCTGCCAGGGCAGGAAATTGGACATTCTCTCATCACCGCCGGTCCTGATTATCAGGTCAACGTCAGGCACTGCCAGGCCGGGAGATGGATAGAGATGGGATGAAATTACATCTTCATTAATATCTGATACTGTCATTTCACCGCTGGAGATCTTGCTGGCGAGCGTCTGTGCGGTATCCACGATTTCCTGGCGGCCTCCGTAGGCCATTGCAATATTCAGGTACAGGTTGCTATAATTCCTGGTCATGTCCTCTGCACATATCCCTGTCTGCTTAAGAGCTTCGGGCAGCAGGTCTATATTACCCAGCATCCTGACCCGCATACCCCTCCTGTGGGTACGCTCATCATCCATCAATTTCTCAAGTTTTATTCCCATAAGCTCAAACAGTTTTTGTTTTTCATCATCAGAACGGTTCAGGTTCTCGGTAGAGAAAGCATAGACAGTTAATTGTTTCACACCAAGCTCGAAGCACCAGTCAAGCACTCTTTCAGTAGTGTTGGCACCCTTGATATGCCCCTCCCAGGTACTCATTTTCAACTTACGTGCGTACCTGCGGTTACCGTCCATGATAATTGCAATATGTTCAGGTATCCTGAATTCCTTTATCTCCTGGGTGAGCAAATATTCATACCCTGAATAGACTAAAGTATCAACGGTTCTTTTAACCACACCTAAAGCACGTTGCATACCAGTATCCATATATGTTCAACATACAAATAGTTATTTGATTTATGTTAAATAAATATGATTTGAATGTTTTAAAAATACTACTATGGTAAGAGTGGTTAGGTTATTAATTATATATATGAAACATCAATATAAGAGGTACATAATAAACCGGGTTTTTGAACATGACTACGAACTTTCTCTGGATATCACTGGTTTTTTTCATCATCGCATCTGTCCTCCCAAAAAAATTCACGTTGCAACGAATGCCTATTGGTGCCGTAGGATGGATTTTCTTTGCTCTGTACTGGGCAGTACAGCCTTTCTATTACATGAAAGAAGGCGACATTTCAATGGTTTTTCTGATGTTATTGGTGGCGTTTTTTTGTCTCATAATCGCACACCTGATGGTACGTACCTACACTATGTCAAAAAAAGGGATACCACAGGATGATCAGATAGACAGGCCGAAGACATTGCTGGCGGTCACCACGATCACTGCCATAGGATGTCTGTTCTATTTCCCTTTTGCTGAAATTGGATCCCTGAATCATCTCATTATAGATACGGTTAGCTCACAGACGTTCTGGCTATCCCGGCAGGCGGGGTTCCCTGTGGAAAGAGAAGACTGGAATATGATCAATTTCGGATTATACCGGGTTGAGATAATACTGGCGTGTACTGCTATCGAAAGTATCGCCCTGTTCTTTGGCCTCATCCTGGGAACCAGAGCAGACGTAAAGAGGGTCTTGCTGGCATTGCTGGTATCCATTCCTGTAATTTATATCCTCAATGTTATCAGGAACACATTTGTGATAGGGGCTTACGGGTACGAATGGTTCGGG
>JAMJFV010000199.1 GCA_023544495.1 ANME-2 cluster archaeon | reverse complement strand
CAACCATAAATATGGTATAGCTTTTTTGTTATTTCCGGACATACGCTTATATCCTCCCGAATTTTAGACGTCAATCGTTTCTTGTTGCTTATAAAGTATGAATAAAATACTAAAGTAACTGTGACCGAAGGTTACGTAATTTTATATTATACTTTTAATTAATAATGAGGTTCATACACTTATATATTTTGATGAAGTTCTTTAATTCCATACCGTAGATAAGCCATTAAAAGAACAATACTCTTATGCAATAGTACCTCTCAACTAAAGGACAAGATTTTTATGAGTCGTATGTACGATTATAGGAAACTGGGCCTGATAGCAGGACTCGAAATACACCAGCAACTTGATACAGAGGAAAAACTCTTCTGCGGTTGCCCAACTACGTTAAGGGACAATGCAGATTCCAATTTTGAATTTTTCAGGTATTTACGCCCAACCCGCAGCGAGATGGGGGAGGTAGACAAGGCCGCGGCCGAAGAGGCAATGCTGACAAAGCGGTTCGTGTATAAAGCCTATGATACTACCTGCCTGGTGGAAAATGATGAGGAACCGCCCAGGGAATTGAACCGTGAGGCGCTGGGCATCACTCTCCAGATAGCCAGACTCCTGAACATGCGCGTGTTCGATGAGATACATACCATGCGCAAGATAGTGATAGACGGTTCCAACACGTCCGGGTTCCAGCGGACTGCCCTGGCATCTACCAGCGGATATATTGAAACCAGTCAGGGTAATGTCGGGATCGGTGTGCTGTGTCTGGAAGAAGAGGCCGCCCGGAAATTGGAGGACAACGGTGATACTGTTCTGTATTCACTTGACCGGCTGGGTATACCGCTTGTGGAGATAGGGACAGAGCCAGATATTATTTCACCGGCCCATGCCAGGGAAACAGCCGAACGTATCGGTATGCTGCTGCGCTCAACAGGTAGTGTCAAGCGTGGTTTGGGTACTATCAGGCAGGATGTGAACATTTCTATTGCCCGGGGCGCCCGGGTAGAGATCAAAGGTGTGCAGGCCCTGGACCTTATCGAGACCATTGTTGAGCAGGAAGTTCAACGGCAGGTGAACCTGCTGGAGATCATGGATGAGCTACGCTCCCGAAATACATCTGTCCCCGGGGATATTGTTGATGTGACTGACCTGTTCACCCGGAGCCAGTCCAAGGTCATTAAAAAGGCACTGAAAAATGGCGTGGTGCTGGCAGTGAAGTTGACGGGTTTTGCAGGTGTAGTGGGCCGCGAGGTCCAGCCCGGGCGAAGGTTGGGTACCGAACTGTCCGATTATGCTAAAAAATCGGGTGTTGGAGGGATATTCCATACCGATGAGCTACCGGCATACGGCATAACTGAGCAGGAGGTGGAATCCCTGCGAAAAGCCGTAAAAGCTGGCGAAGAGGACTGTGTCATAATGGTGGCGGATCTGGAAGAGCGTGCTTTTGGGGCCCTGCAAATGGCGATCGAACGGGCACGTATGGCACTCAATTCGGTGCCGGAAGAAACCAGGCGGGCACTGCCTGACGGTAACTCAGCATACATGCGACCTCTGCCGGGAGCTGCGAGAATGTATCCGGAGACCGACATCCCGCCAGTGGTTGTGACAACGGGAATGCTGGATGCTGTCGAACTGCCGGAACTGCTCCCCCAGCGCAAGGCCAGGTACATGGAAGAATGGGGGCTCAACGAAGAACTGGCAGGCAGGATGGCATACTCTGCTCATTTCACGTTGTTTGAGGAGGTCCTATCAAAGGTGACGGGGATACATCCCATGCTTGTGGCCACAACATTCATGAGCACGCTACCAGAGCTCAGACGAGATGGAGCGGACATAGAGAAATTAGAACCGGACCATTTTGTAGATGTATTTAAATTAGTTGCATCAGGAGGAGCCGCCAGGGAAGTAGTGTCAGATATTTTGAATACGATAATAGAACATCCTGAGATGACTGCTGAAGATGCAGCCAGGGAATTGGGTTTAGGAACGAAGCGTTTAGAAGACGTTGAGCATCTTATCGAAAATATCGTAAGCCAGCGACTGGACTTTGTGAAGGAGCGCGGCATGGGTTCGGTGGGACCGCTCATGGGTGATGTCATGAAAGAACTCCGCGGTAGTGTTGACGGTAAGACTGTTAGTAGCCTGCTGGAGAAGAAGATCAAAGAACATCTTGACCCGGACAGATAATCACTATGCGCAGTAATTATTACTATATTGATAAAGTTAACAATGTAATGTATTATCGTTATATTTATGTATCTCATGTGTCAATCTAATCTACATCATGAAACATGCCTGTCAATCTGACAAACTTATCGATAGCATGCGAATACGAATCATGGTAGGGTCACGGTTGTGCATAATTATACAGCATTTATGAGCTGTAACATATACAAACAAGATAATAATTCAAAGGAGGAGAGACTAACGTCAATATTTATCGAAATAAAGGACCTGTCAGTGGGTTTTGATGACGTGGATGTGTTGAAGAACATAAATCTTACAATCAATGAAGGAGAAGCGGTGGGAATTCTCGGCAGAAGCGGTGCCGGCAAATCAATACTCATGCATGTGTTAAGGGGTGTGGAAGAATTTGAAAGGATATCAGGCCAGGTATTATACCATGTAGCCCAGTGTGAAAAATGCGGCCTCATCGAACCACCAAGCAAGATAGGCACTGCATGCCGCAAGTGCAGCGGTGATATGAAAGAACTGACAGCAGACTTTGTATCTCTTCCCATTCATGATCCGGCAAGGAGAGCTATTTCCCGGCGTATTGCCATTATGCTCCAAAGGACTTTTGCCCTGTACGGTGATGAAAGGGTCATCGTGAACGTGATGAACGCCCTGAACGAAATAGGTGAGAAAGGACCCAACGCGATCCATAAGGCAGCAGACCTGCTTGACCAGGTGAACCTGTCCCATAGAATGATGCACATAGCCAGGGAACTCAGCGGTGGAGAAAAACAGCGTGTAGTACTGGCAAGGCAGCTGGTCAAAGATCCCATGATGCTCATTGCGGATGAACCTACTGGTACTCTGGACCCTAAAACCGCAGAACTTGTTCATGTAGGGATCATGAACGCGGTCAAAGAATACAAGATGTCGCTGATAATTACCTCGCACTGGCCCAAGGTGATCGAGGAACTATCAAACAAGGCGATCTGGCTGGAAGATGGTAAGATCGTAGCAGCAGGTGATCCCAGGACCGTTAGTGCCAAGTTCATGGAACAGGTCGGTGAAATAGAGAAACGTGAAATAACTTTTGGCGAACCTGTCATAAAATCCAAGAACCTGAGAATGAAATATTTCTCTCTTGACCGCGGTGTGGTCAATGCAGTGGATGGCATTGATTTTGAAGTGCG
>JAMJFV010000198.1 GCA_023544495.1 ANME-2 cluster archaeon | reverse complement strand
GGTGGCTGTCTCACAGGAGACCTGGGAGACACCGCTGGGTGAAGTGCCTGCTGATAAAGAGTTTGCAGAACAACTTGCCGGGGGTATAATCGACCTTGATGAGAACGCACACAGGTACGAACATTCTATTGAGGTACAGCTGCCATTTCTGCAGTACCGGTTTTCTCACCCCTTCAAGATAGTACCCATTTGCATGGGCATGCAGGATGAACAGACAGCAATGGAAGTCGGGGACCAGCTGGCACAGGTTATCAGGAACAGCAAAAAAAGAGTGGTAATCATCGCATCAAGTGACTTTAGCCATTATGTACCTGATAGAGTGGCCAGGGATACTGATAATTATCTTATTGAACCCATACTTTCCCTGGATGTGGACGAATTCTATGCCCGCCTGGCAGAAAAGAATGCATCAGCATGTGGGTACGGGCCAATAACTGCCATGCTTGTAGCATCGGCACAACGTGGTGCAACCAGGGGAACCCTACTCGATTATTCGACCAGCGGGGACGTAACCCGGGACCTTTTGGCTGTTGTGGGATATGCGGGCATAATTATTGAATGATACTGATGTTCGGGACATTGATATGACGATAACCACCTGTAGTGCACCGGGTAAAATATACTTCTTTGGCGAACATGCCGTAATATATGGTGAGCCGGCCACTGCATGTGCCGTGGATATCCGCACGAAGGTAACAGTACGTCCAGATGTTGAACATATCATTCATTCCAGTATCGGTATTACAGGACTGGATATGCATAAACATCCTTATGTGACCCGGTGTATCAGGGAAATGGAACAGTTCATACCTGATGGGGTCAAAATCGATATCTCATCCGAACTGCCTGTTGGTTCAGGTCTTGGCTCATCTGCAGCAGTGACCATTGCCACGTTGCATGCTTTGAGCATCCAGTTCGATACCGGTCATACCCTTGACGATATCGCAGCAATGGGTCATGAGATAGAACGCACGGTACAGGGTGCAGCCAGTCCAACCGATACTTTCGTATCCACTATGGGCGGCGTGGTAACCATACCTGCCCGAAAGCGGCTTAACCTTCCGGAATGCCCCATTGTTATTGGGTATACCGGCAAGTCCTCGTCCACCAGTGAACTGGTGGCGAATGTGGGCGAGCTCAGGAAAACGTATCCACTGGTCATAGGACCGGTAATCAGTACCATTGGCAGGCTTTCCCGTGAAGGTGAAGCATTCATAGAGGGGCAGGACTATCAGGCACTGGGACACCTTATGGACATTAACCACGGACTGCTGGACACCCTGGGTGTGGGTTCACCTGAACTTTCAAATCTGGTATGGGCAAGCCGACATGCAGGCGCATGGGGTGCCAAGACCACAGGTGCGGGTGGAGGCGGGTGCATGGTTGCCATCACCGACCGGCCTGATGAAGTGGCTGCTGCCATACTATCTGCCGGCGGACAGGCTATGATCACCAGTGCAACTCCTTATGGAGTGAAAGTAGAATGAACAATCCCGTTGTGCTAAAAATTGGCGGCAGTGTTATTACTGACAGGTCCAGTGCTGTCCCGAAAGCGTTACCAGATACCATTGAGCGTTTGGCCGGAGAAGTGGCAGGGACATGTGTAAACAATCCCCTCATACTGGTACATGGTGCAGGTTCTTTCGGGCATCCTCTTGCCAGCCAGTTCAAACTCACAGAACAATTCGATACCAAAGGATTGATCGAAACTCACCGGAGTGTCAAGACCCTCAACGCAATGGTCGTGGATGCTTTCGTTTCAGCCGGTGTACCGGCAGTTCCGGTGCATCCGTTGAGCTGTGCTCTGCTCACGCAGGGACGTATCAGTGATATGCAGACTGCTCCCCTGAGAGAAATGCTGAATCGCGGCCTGATCCCTGTGCTGCATGGTGATGTAGCAATGGATTCAGTACGAGGGGCAGGCATTTTAAGCGGTGACCAGATCGTGCCCTATATTGCCCGGAAAATGGGTGCTGAACTGGTCGGTATAGGTAGTAACATTGATGGAGTGCTTGACAGCGAGGGGCGGAACATCCCGGAGATCACACCGGCCATATTTGATCGGATACGGAAATATATAGGCGGTTCATCGCATACCGATGTTACCGGCGGTATGCTTAGCAAGGTGCAGGAACTGGTGGAACTGGCAGATGAATCCGGTATCAACAGCAGGATATTTGATGCATCGGCAGCCGGAAATATTATCCGGTTTTTACAGGGGGAGACAATGGGTACACTTATACAAAAGAATAAGTGAATCTTTGTACAATTAGGATAGAGAAAAATGAGTACATCGAACAGAAAAGTAGAGCACCTTGAACTGTGTGCTAACCGGGATGTTGAAAGCCACAGGGATGAGCATAACCTGAAACGCACTGGATTTGAAGATATCACAATGGTGCACAATGCCCTGCCCGAAATCAACTTCAAGGAAATTAACACTTCAACGGTACTGCTTGGACATAACCTGGCATTCCCGTTATTGATTGCCTCCATGACCGGAGGTCATCCCGGAACAAAACAGGTGAATGAATCCCTGGCAATTGCAGCACAGGAGCTGGGTATTGGCCTGGGCGTGGGCAGCCAGAGAGCTGCACTTGAAGACCCTGACCTGCAAGATTCGTTCAGGATTGTCAGAGATGCAGCACCCGATGCGTTCGTGTTCGGGAACCTGGGTGTTGCCCAACTAAAGGAATACGGGGTAGAAGGTGTCAGGCAAGCAGTGGACATGATAGATGCCAATGCAATGGCCATACACCTGAACTTCCTGCAGGAAGTCATACAACCTGAAGGAGATACTGATGCAACAGACGGACTGGAACTGATCGAAGAAGTTTGTAGAAAACTCAAGATACCGGTGATCGTGAAAGAAACGGGAGCCGGTATCAGTCGCGAAGTCGCCCAGAAACTGTGTAAAGCTGGTGTGTCTGCTATCGATGTGGGTGGTGTGGGAGGTACCAGCTGGGCAGGTGTCGAAGTTTACCGGGCGCATGATAAGGACGAGCCCATGGGTGAACACCTGGGTAACCTGTTCTGGGACTGGGGTATTCCAACATCTGTGAGTGTAATTGAAAGTAATTTATCTGTGCCAGTGATAGCTACGGGCGGTATACGTACGGGCCTGGATATAGCTAAATCGCTGGCAATAGGAGCCAGTGCATGTGCTACTGCACTTCCACTGGTACGACCTGCAATGAAAGGACCACAGGATGTGAAGGTGAAATTAGAATATTTCCTGGCAGAATTCAAGGCTGCCATGTTCCTGACAGGTAGTGCGACAGTGTCAGACCTTATGTATGCACAGCTCGTGATAACCGGAAGGACGGGAGAATATCTTAAAGAGCGAGGATTTGATACATCCCGCTTTGCACGGCGTTAGAAAGTAACAAG
>JAMJFV010000197.1 GCA_023544495.1 ANME-2 cluster archaeon | reverse complement strand
TGAAAAACGTTGATGAGGTGACGTCCCGGGAGATAGAGATTGGCTCTGATATGAGACAACCTGAGGTTAGTGTGGCTGTACGTGAACTTAAAGGACTTAAATGGATAGTGGTAAGGGAAGAGAAGAAGCCGGGGAAGGGAAGGCCATTTAAACTCTACCGTCTGGAAAAGGATATGAATTCCATAATTAACCAGCTTGAGTATGAAAAGGTGGATGAATCAAAGCAGATGCTTGAAAACATCCAGCGGCTCAAAAAGATCAATTTGAATAAGAATTGAACACCGGCATCCTTGAGTGGTACTGAGTACTGATGAGATAAAGACCGAGTTTTTCTCTTTCATTTTTGATCAGTGGAAATCCGTGGGAATTTTTAAGATTCCCACATTTTTTGTTAAAAACGCTGTTTTGGTCGACACAATGAGAAAAATTATATGCATAGATGGTCACATTAAGCTTGTTATCAAGGGATAAAATGAAATATATTTTCCCAAAATTATATATTCATCGAATTTTTGCCATAAACATTACGAATAAAGTATAAATGTATGGATAATGTTATATATATATTTATTTAATCTAATCTTGAGGTGAAAAAAATTATGAAAAATCAATCAGTTAGCGTATTTGATGGGAGTGATGAAGAGTTTGCAGACACTCTGGTGGGATTGGGATTGAAGCGAAATGTTGCCAAAACCCTTACTTTTCTGAAAAATGTTGATGAGGTGACGTCTCGTGAGATAGAGATTGCGTCTGACATGAGACAACCGGAGGTCAGCATGGCTGTACGTGAACTTAAAGGTCTTAAATGGATAATGGTGAGGGAAGAGAAAAAACCTGGAAAGGGAAGGCCATTTAAAGTTTACCGATTGAACAGGAAAATGGATTCTATAATCAGTCAGCTTGAGCTTGAAAAAGTAGATGAATCAAAGCAGATGCTCGAAAACATCCATAAGTTGAAACAGATCAACTTTAAAAAAATGTGAATCCTGCCGTTGTAAACTGATACAAATTAATTATTAAAACTTGTAATTAGTCATCCAGGTTCAATGGATTGTTGTATGCCTGGATGACATCTCTGCCTTCCACGAATACAAGTCCATGTCCATCAGCATATTTTTTGGCATCAGCTTTGGATAGTGCCAGACCTGTAGCCCCATCAAGCATCTCACATATGGCCATGGCAGGAGCTATACCAGCCAGATGTGCCAGGACCACTGATAGTTCGGTCTGCCCTATTCGGTCATGAACCAGACCACTAGCGGCCCGTAGCAAGGAAACATGGCCGGGAGACCTGAACTCAATAGAGATATCTACCTCTTTCCCGTCCATGGCATTTTGCACAAGGTTACCCATACGACTAATGGTTAGTGCTCTGTCCCGGTCCGGTATGCCGGTAAATGTGTCCCTGTGGTTTACCCATAGTGAAAATGAAGATTTTGCATCGTAAGGGATGTCACCTTGTTTTTCTACCAGTTTACGCAGTATTTTACCATTACCGTTTATGTCTGTATGACGCAGAATGTCAGCATAGAAAGGAAGACCCAGTCTCTGGGCTGCAATGGGGTGAATTGCAACACAGATGAGCCCGCCGCCTTCCTTTCGCATCTGGTAGATATGGTGAGGTGTAATGCTGGCGGCCGGAATAACAAAATCGGTTTCACCTTCCCGGTCTTCCGAATCAAAAAGCAGTATCATCGTGCCATTTTTCAATGACTCGACCGCCTGTTGTACAGTATTATTTTGAGTTTTCATTGTATTCACCTATGACGGGAAAGTAATGTATTATTCATTGGACAATTACCGTTATCTCGCTGCCGTCTTTCAATTTCAGATGTTCCCGCAGGTTATCGGGGGATATTATTTCAATGATATCTTCAGGATAATGTGTCCTATCAGGGATCATTATGGCACCTTTTGTCCCGTTCCCCAATTTTACCGGGTAACAACGTCCACCGCCGAAGGTACGGTTTTTGCTGTTAAATCCTTCAATGATTATGCCGTCCTTTACGTTCAGTATGGTCCGGCATCCAATACTTTCGCCTTCGAGTTTTATGTTCAATGTACCGGGGTAGGGTTCAAATTCCAGCAGTCGGACGAACTGGTCGTGGTACCCTTTCAGGGTGGTGTAATACTGCCCTTCACCCAAGCCGGTAATGACCTTCCCGGTAAGTTCTATGTGAGTGGAAGTGCGGGTGAATATCCGGCGGTATTCCAGATACTCAGCTTCCAGCACCTGACGCCCACGTTTTGTGATCATTACCTTCTGACCGGATGGTTCTATCTTGCGGGTGATATGACCGGCCAGTTCAAGGGCTTGCAAGCGTCTGGAGGCTGTCTGGGGGCTTGATGATATGTATTGTGCAAATTCGGGGGAAGATAAAGGTACAATTCCGTCAATTCCGCCTAATTGTGCCAGTTTCTTTAACGCTGATATGTTTTCCATGATGGCAACCATTTTTGAGATGCAATACAAATATGGCGTGCTTTTAATTAAAGGTTGCGGATGACTCAGTCAAATGTGCCTGGTATGGCTACGAGTCCTTCGCAGATATCTTTGAATTGAATGGAGGGAATGGCAGCTATCAATTCATTATCCCCATACCTGCTGTGCTTGCGCGAACCCTTGCAGCCAAGAGAAACACACATGCGGCCGGTATTGGCAGGCACAGCGGTACAGTCCCCACAGACTGAAGCGGTACCGCCGATGATAAATGCCAGGGGCTGCCCGTCATGGTAGGAGAATGCCTGCACCAGTCGCATGGCCTTCTCAGGTGAGAGAAATAGCAGCATTACATCAAAATCAGGAGTATTTTCTACAACGGAAAAGAGCTTGATCGAACTATACCGCACTTCGAGCCTGGGTAATGCTTCTGCTGCCCGGGTTGCGGATTCTTTACTATTGTACCTGCCCGAATTGAAGTAGTATTCATCAGGACTGGAAGTGTCCCTGCCCAGCACATAGGCACCCACGGGACAGCCCTGTTCTGAGAATGTGATGGTTTCGCCCTGCCGGGCCTGCTGGATAAGTTCGCAGAAAAGTCTGTCTGTCCGGTATGCGGGGCCGGTTTGAGTGAATTTTAGCCCTACAGGGTATCCACGATCCATTAACATTGCAATGTTCTCTGTTGACATTGATATTCAATTTGAATTCATAGTGCATATAATGCGACCTTCAGAGACTCTTTATTTTATTCTGATGCACCAGTATAAAAATAAAGAGTCTCACATTTTGTACGAAGTATTGAAGCAACTCCCTTCTGTTCGCGAAATACTGCGGCTCTAAAGTTTCTATTGAACAAACTATTTTTTCCGATAAACATTTAATCCGATTTTGATATCTTCCTTATCGGGAATTGACTGATTACCCTCACTCGAAGCAATTATAATAGTTTTGCCAGA
>JAMJFV010000196.1 GCA_023544495.1 ANME-2 cluster archaeon | reverse complement strand
GGACGTGGGTCTTCTATTCATCACCACCTGGAGACCTACATAACCAATCAATGGGAACATACTGGGCATGCTCAACGTGTCATTAGAAGGAATGTACAAAAAGCTCGATATGTGGTGAGCGGTTCACCACATATTATCCTATTTATCCAGCACTGTGATCCTTCTGGTAAGACTGCGGTGGACCCTTTGAGTAAACAAATCAGCCATCCTGAAACCTGCGTTTTGAGCCCAGGTTTCAACCGGACGCTCAGATACCAGCACCAACCGCCCTTTGGGTCGCAATACCCGGTACATCTCACAAAGAGAGTCCTGCATCAATGTATCCAGTGACCGTGCCTGTATGAGTGCCGACCTTCCATACGGCGGGTCAGTTACAATACAATCAACACAGTTATTTCTCAATGCCATACTCCCGGCATCCTGGAACATGAGCGAATAGTTCACTGAATAAAAATCCAGGTTTATCTTTGCACCTATGAGGACCTTTCGCTGTACATCACACCCCAGGGTGCTTGCACCGATCAATCCGGCTTCCACCATTATCCCGCCCGTGCCGCAATATGGGTCAAGAACAACACTACCCTCTTTTACCCGGGCAATATTCACCAGAGCCTGTGCTAATTTTGGCATAAGCACACCCGGATAGAAAAAGGGTTTGTTATGAGGCTTACGCCTTTCAAAAGCACTGCTATCAATGGAAGCGATCACAGGTCCGAAAATACATGTATTGTCTGATACAATTGCACGGTACTGGATACATGGGTTGACCAGGTCTGCCCGGTATCCCCTGTCATACAGTACTTTACCGATACCGCGTTCAATATCTTCAGAGGATATGTGGCTTTTGCGTTTTATTTTCTTTGCCCTGACAATATAGGTAAGAGAATTCAGGTTTGAAAAATCCACCTTCTCTGCCATCGAAATAATGTCTGTCAGGTTTGCAGGTGATACGCCAGATACTTCGATTATATGCCTGGTCATTGCCAGCCGGCTGGCAAGTATATCTGTCAGTCCAGCATCAATACCGGGCGTTTCAATAATAAACACCTGTTCAAGTTGACATTTGAAAGAAAAGGGAATATTTTCAGATTCCAGTACCCCAACGATCTCGGCTGTCGGTATCTCCGGAGTTTCGCCAGAGAGTTCAAAGGCAATGAGTGTCATGTTTCAGCTGGTTGTTTTTTCCTGGGGCTGCATATTATCTTTCAGTGTTTTAAATACCTCGGCCATAACACCGTGCCACACGAACTGCTCGAAAAGTCTCTCACCAGGCAACCTTTTCGAATAAGCATCATCGACCCAGTTTATGTCAATATCATACCCTACTTTCTTTAAGAATAAACCGTATGATGGTGCTGGTTCCAGTCCTTCTTCAAACTCCTCGGGGTGCAACATGCGCTCCAGCCATTCCATATCCCTTGCTTCATTCCCAACCATTCTCAAGGCTGTTACTATCTTGCGTACCATGTGCCACAGAAAACTGTTCGCCCTGATATCAAGAGCAATAAAATTTCCATCAAGCCTGATATCTATCAGTTCGACGGTCCGGACCGGATTTTTATCACCATCAATGGCGGCAAAGTTTGAGAAATTATGAGTGCCTTTTAGCAGCCGTGATGCTTTTCTCATCAGGGGAATATTGAAGGATTCAGCGCACATGAAATACCTGTATTCCCGGCTAATTGCCTCGCGCCTGGGGTCAAAGTCATCCGGAACTTCGGCTCTTGACCATGTCCAGATAGAGGGAGGCAATATACTGTTTATTACCCTGGGTATGGCAAGTTTTGGATTATCGGTATCAAAAGCGACCACCTGTTCAAGGGCATGGACACCGGTATCAGTCCGGCCTGAACCTATGTAACGGGCGCTTTTGGGGGTTTTAATGATATTCAATTCCTTAAGTGCCCTGAATAGTTCCCCTTCAACAGTGGGCACTCGGGGCTGTATCTGGTATCCGTGAAACTCTGTACCGATATATGCTATTTTCAAAGCGATTCTCATGGGTTTGATCTAGGTAAAATAGGGTCGTTTCAACGATAAAAGTAACTCAATCAGGGAAAAGCATTACTTGTTTTGCCTGTGATAATCCAGGATAATTACCAGTACGAGAATGAACATGCAACCCAGCAGGAACCACAGACCCAGATGTGATGTTAACCCCAGGTCGCTAGCATCCAGGCTTGATTTTACCCCCACTGTCTGTAAGGGAGTAGGCAAGGGAGTTGGAATATGTGCAGGTAATTCTGTACTCTGTTCAATAATTTGCTCAATGTAGGTAGTTGCAGGCACGGTCTCATTCGATATTGACTTTAGTACCGTATCATTTACAACACCGACAACTGAATCCATTGCCTGTTCAGAAACATTGGGTACAGTTGCTATTTTGGGAACTATATCAGCCGAAAAGCCATAATCATTTGGCATGCTCATGGATTCACTGGACCTGCCTGTGAGGATTTCCACAATGCCGGATGCAAATACTGCTGCGAGGACGACACCCAGGTATTTTTTCAATATTTCAGCTATGGATGTGCTGTCAGTCTTTTCAGGCACGACGACAATGAGCTTACGCACAGGGCCATATATCTTAACCTGTCGCCCCTTTTCGCTGTACTTGATACGCTCAACCTTTGCCAGACCGACATCCACCAGATTTTCAATGTTGTACTTGATAGTGGTCAGCGGAACGTCCAGTTTGTTGGCCATGTCAGAGACACTCATGGGCTGGTCGGCTAGCAGTTCCATAACCTGTCTTGCCGTGTTATTCGTAATAACCTGGGTGATTTTCTTGGATTCTTCACCCAGGGGAAGCACTATGAGTTTTTCACTGTTATTGACAATCTCGCTATCATCAATAGCGTCATTCTTATCAATGGTGTCGTTCTTTTTGGCAATGTCCCTGTCTGCCTGTTCCATGAATTAAAGTAGGCTTAACATATTGAAATACATATTGATAACTGCAAACCGGATTGCACCTACTGATCATTCTGTACTGTTATTATCCTGTTGAACTGCCGGCTAAACTGGTTACGACGGTTGACAGGCTGGTATTTTGCTGCACGCTTTACGATACCGCTCCAGAACTCATCTTCCATTGGTTTTCACCTCCGGCATGTAGTTTGACAGGGATACTATTAAGCCCGAGCCAAGAGCATACCGAAAGTAATGTTGGTGCATACTGTACGTAAAAGAAAATTATCGTCTGTGTCCCCTGGATGAATATTTGTTACAATAATCTGCTTACCCGGAATGAATTGAAAAGTCTCCCGTCAACCTTCAAAACCCTTTTATACAATAACACAATGTTATATGTGAGGTTTTTTAAACATGAAAGAATCTAAAATGAGGGATCGTTTTCTATATTCCTGAATCGGTACGTGGAACACATATAACTATTTT
>JAMJFV010000195.1:1101-3421 GCA_023544495.1 ANME-2 cluster archaeon | reverse complement strand
CAATTTCTCGCTGGACAAAGGCGGCAACACATACATATATTTCACGACCCTGGCATAATAATACAGGGACAATGCACTGTTCAATATGGCAACGGTCACCAAGAACACAAACCCGCCTTTCAGAACTGAATAGAACAGGATGAACTTGCTGACAAAACCTGCTGTTGGCGGAATACCTGAAAGGGCGAACAGGAATATCATAATGGAAAATGCCAGAAATGGTGATCTCTTTCCAAGACCTGCAAAATTATCCAGATGGTCAACGTCCTTAGCACTGCTGTTTTCCCTCAATAGCATATAGCTCAGTGCTGCCACAGCAATGAAAGCTCCCGTTTTCATAAAAGCATGGGACATGACATACAGGACTGCACCCGTCAGTGCTTCAGGTGACATTACCACAAATACCATGGAAATGTATCCTGCCTGTGCCACGGAAGAATACGCTAACATTCGCTTCAGGCTTCTCTGGCTAAGAGCAACAACATTACCAATTGTCATGGTAAGTATGGCAAGAATGGTGAACACTATTGCCATATCGACCTTGATAGCTATCATTGCAACCAATAATACCCTGAAAGCTGCCACGAAGGCCATCTTCTTTGACCCGGCTGCCAGCAGTGCCGATATCACCGTGGGTGCGCCCTGATATGTATCAGGGGCCCACATATGGAACGGTACCAGGGCCATCTTGAATCCAAATCCTGCCACGATAAGCACCATAGCCATTATACCCAGAGGGCTCTGGATGACGGTTGGATTGGCACTGAAGAATCCTGCCATGTCACTGATATTGGTCAGTCCACCACTCAAACCGTATACATATGACAGGCCGAACAACAACAATGTGGATGATAGAGCACCAATGATAAAGTACTTTATGGCAGCCTCCATACTGCCCGGATCTTTCTTGTTGAACCCTGCCAGAGCATACGTAGACAGACTTGCCAGTTCAAAACCTATGAATATAGTTACAATATCTACTGCTGATGCAACCACCATCATACCGATAGTTCCGAACAGTATCAGGGTATAATATTCGTCCTGGTTCTGATGATTATCATATTGCTTCAGCGATGCAATGACCACGATCATTGACACCAGTAAAAACGTCAGTTTAAAGAACTGGCTCATCGGGTCAATGGTCAGGGAATCTGCTATAATACCTTCTAACTGAAAATCATATGCTCCCCTGAATACCACTATAAGACTGGCCAACACAAGAGATATCAGGGCAACATACCCCAAAGCCCTTTTCTCTGTCGCTTCAAGACCCAGTCCTATTAACATTATAGCAAGGGCGGCAATGGTCAGTATCATTTCAGGAGCGAATTGAGATATCAAATCAACAATACTCATATCACATCACTCCTGGAATGATCTTACTGGCATATTCGAACACATTCATTACCGGTGCCGGATATACTCCGAACAGTATTATCAGCAACACCAGTACTGCCATAGGCATCATTTCATAGAATGCAAGGTCATGAGGTTCACCAAGTTTCTCGTTATAACTGCCAAACATGGCCCGTTGCATTGCCCATAGATGATATCCGGCTGTAGCCACGATACCCAGCATTGCCAGGAGTGTAAATACGGGCAATGTAAGATAACTACCTGTCAATACCAGGAACTCGGCTACAAAACCGCTCATAGCCGGAAGTCCCAGGGACGCCATAAATCCACCCATCATCAGGAAGGCAAGTTTTGGCATCCTGTCCGCCAGCCCACCCAGGTCTGATATGATCCTGGTATGGACATTATGCTGTATCACACCCACACTCATGAAGAGCACGGCAGTTATCAATCCGTGGCTGAACTGCTGGAACATGGCACCACTTACTGACATGAAATTGAAGGCTGCTGCACCCAGCATCACATAACCCATATGGGCAACACTGCTGTATGCCACCATCTTTTTCATGTCTTTCTGTGCAAGTGCCAGGAATGTTGCATACAATATGCTTACCACAGCGAGGACTGCCATTAATGTGATAATATCTGTTCGATACGGGCCCAGACCATCGATCATTGGCAACAGTACCCTGAACAGTCCGTATCCGCCCATCTTAAGCAGCACACCGGCAAGCAGGACACTACCAGCAGTGGGTGCTTCCACATGAGCATCTGGCAGCCAGGTATGGAAGGGGACAGTTGGCATCTTGACCAAAAACCCAAAGAACAGAGCAAGAAAAATGGCTGCTCTCATTTCAGGAGATGCTATATCCTTAAATGCCTGTAACAATACCGGTATCTCAAAGGTATTAACACCAGTACTGAAATACAGCGCAAATATACCCAGTAACATTACCAGACTGGC
>JAMJFV010000195.1:0-1091 GCA_023544495.1 ANME-2 cluster archaeon | reverse complement strand
AAGAATTTAATGGCTGCATAATCCTTGTTAGGACCACCCCAGATACTTATCAGGAAGTATAACGGTATCAATGTCAGTTCCCAGAATATATAGAAAAGGAAGAAATCCAGGGCCATGAAGACTCCGAACACTCCTGCCTGAAGTACCAATAAAAGGGCAAAGAATTGATTCGGTTGTTTGTTCTCTCCCCACGCATAGATCACCGTCAATGGGCATAGTATCGCATTTAACAAGATCAGCGGCATGCTGACTCCATCAGCACCAAGATAATAATGTATTCCCAGATTGCTTATCCAACTTATTTTTTCCACGAACTGGAATTTCAGGAAGGCCAGGTCGAAATTGAACTGGAGATATATCATTACCGTAAGTATCAATGGTACTGCAGATGCAATTAATGCGATCATTCGTGCAGATTCACGAGTTTTGGTGAAAAGCGTAATGGCAGCACCTATGAGTGGTATGAACAATATTAATGAAAGTATGCTATCCATCTCAAATCACCCCCCATGATAAGACCAAAGCTAACAAAGCGACACCTAATACCATTGCAGTAGCATAGTTCTGAACCACGCCTGTTTGTATCTTTTTCAAGATTTCTGCTCCTCCTATGAAAAACGAACTGATACCGTCGATGATACCATCCACGATCTTACGGTCACTGAACTCACCTGTTAATGCAAGTACTCCATAGGTGAACTTCAGGGCTATCAGTTCTATGAATATCTCGTGCTGGTAATACCGCCTGGCAAGAATCCTGTATAAAGGATTTCGCATATTCCCGATGGATGCCACACTGAACATGCGTTTGTGGTAGATGGCCCAGGATATTGCCAATCCAAGTAACCCGGCAATAACAGGCAGCATCATGATCAGTGTATCGTCTGCAAGGGTCAGATGAACAATAGGATTTTCAGGGATATGGTATCCGCCTCTCTCAGCAAGTCCGTGGATGTAACCGCCTGGATCTATCTCTTCGAAGAACTCATTCTCATAGGTCGTATCAAGATAGTGGATGAACGGTGAGAAGGTAAGAGCACCGAATACCAGGGCCAATGCAGCCAGGATTATTAAAGGTACTGTCATGGTTG
>JAMJFV010000194.1:1738-3523 GCA_023544495.1 ANME-2 cluster archaeon | reverse complement strand
CCCAGGAGTACAATGTATTTCATAAGGATTCCACCTGGGTGTAAGATTATTTCATGGGATATAAAGGGTTATCTCTGGCATATTTTGTATAGGGGAATACCGTAAATGCCTGACAGATCGAGTACCTGATGATCAAATCTGGATTAGCAGATACGTAAAAATCGATACTGAGTAACCATTTCCTGAAAAAAACAGTTAGCACGATTTGTTTTTTCCTTCAAGTGCTCCTGAGGGTTCAAGGAAATGGGATACATAATCAAGCATCACAGCCGACGATACAGCATCTATCAGGATACTATCTTTATTGGCATCTATGAACAGCAGGTCATGAACCCCTGACTGGATGCCGGTGAAGCCTACAATGACTACTTTTCCATCACGTCCTATCCTGCCTGAGGTCAGGGTCAGGAATGTATCCAGTAGCAGCATTCTCCTGCTCAGTAACAGGGTATCCTGTGTCAGTCGGTAACCGCCATTATGCCTGGTCACATAACCGATTTTTACCAGGCTATCCAGAACAGGTTCGATTTTTTCCGATGAATTGAAAGCTTTTCCTTCCATCATATCTCTAATGATATAGGTCAACCACTGGTAATTTTTCGCATTACCGGAAAGCATAGACTGTATGCGACCGATATCCATACTGATGGCCCCGGTTTCCTTTTCATCGACAATATCACTCATGAAGGTCTTCCTCTGAATATCCATCATGGCAGCCAGTACCAGTGCTTCACTGCTCTTGATATCGCACTCAAAGTCACTGTTGCGGTAAATGGTTTCACCGATATTTTGTCGTATGTTCTCGAGAATGCCATTATTGGGAGCAGGGTAATTAATTAATTGATCACCAGAATCATTGGTAACTGATGCAGCATTTCCATCTGCATTGAAATACGAGATATATTCAAAGATATTCAAGCCGTTGTGTATGTAGATACGGGTGAAGGCCCTGGCATTTGCCAGTACTTCAATGGCAGGTTTTACTTTATCAGTTATTTTGCCATTGTTATCGCATATTCCGATTTTTTTCAACTCAGTTTTATGTTCATTGGTGATAGATGATGTTTTTCCATACTTGAATGGTGATAGTTCACTGAGTTCACCGTCCCACAGGTTACCTATGGCTCCAAGCAGTTCAGGTTTTACTGTAAATTCAATATTTTGTTTCATATAATTCCCTCATTTTCCGTTGACCTCATGAAAATCCTAAGAATTTCTTGAATGGATACCACAATTCACCCTGGAACTGGCCCTGCAATCCATTCTTGCCAGCTTCCTTAAAGTTTTCCCTGGCTATATTCTTCGTCCCTTCTTCAGCGGTCTCTTTTACCAGCTTCGTGAAAGCTGAAACACTTACTTTGCCATAATCAACCGTACTTTCGAATTTGCCAAATCCAGGTATCTTACCGCCGAACTTATCAACCAGAGCGCCACCGAACTTATCAAGTGTTATATCCACAGCGGCCTCACCGGCACCTTTCAATGCACCTGTTACCATGCTCTCTCCTTTTACATAGCTCTCACTCATGTTCTTGGTAACATCCTTTGTGACTGTATAGGCTGTTTTGACTGCCTGTCCTGCGGGTCCCGTCAATGTTGATAGCACATCTATACTAACATCGGCCGTCTTTTCCACGACCGAAAGTATGGATACGAGATTGCCAAAGAACTCTATTCTTGCATTCTGCCTATCCATTTCTTTTTGAGACTCTTCCATATTTTTGCGCAACTCTTCTTTTCTCTTCTCTATTGCTTCTTGCCGGTCGGCTTCCTCTCTTTCAGCCT
>JAMJFV010000194.1:0-1638 GCA_023544495.1 ANME-2 cluster archaeon | reverse complement strand
TCTCCTTCTCAGCTTTCTCCTTCTCAGCTTTCTCCTTCTCAGCTTTCTCCTTCTCAGCTTTCTCCTTCTCTGCCTTCTCCTTTTCAGCCTTCTCCTTTTCAGCTTTTTCTGTTTCAGATTCCTCTGCCTCTTGTTCTCCTTCAATTCCCTCTTCTTCTTGAGGACTTACTATATCAGGTTCACTTCCGGTAATAAACGCACCTTGAGCTGCTGCTGCACCTAAAAGGCCTCCAAGTCCCATACCCACGGCTGGTGACAGACCCATGGATATAGCAATTAACGCACCTTCACTGGCGATCCACTGGTCAAAAGTTCCGCCAGATTCCTGCCATCCTCCATCATCGGCAAATGCAGGGATCAAGATAAAAATACAGGCATAGATCAAAATAATAATTGCCGGTAGAGCCCTACCGCCGATCATCCCTTTTTGTTTCAACATAAATGCAGCCATGAGACCCAGCAAAAGAATAATGGCCAGGAATCCGAAGAACGCGCTTTTTGCCAGGAAAATCGCCAGGATAAAACCCAGGGTTGTACCTGTAATACCCATTACAGCCCCTGGAAGATTGAACTTGCCTTTAGGTTTTTTCAACAGGCGGTGTGTATCTGACCAGAACAGGTTCAATGCCAGAGTGAGTAGACTCTCGCGCTGGGCAATAATACCACCTGAAAGGATAAAAGCAAGTTGCAGGTTTACCAGCGGATTGTTCAGTTTAACTCCAAAATATAAACCAAGAGCACTGGTTCCCAATATGATGGGTAAGGCAATCGGACCCGCCTGTTTATGTGATTGACGGACCCATCTGGGCGAGGTCCCGATATTTTTGATGGTCCGGGTCAGCCTTCCCTGACGTATCTTGTAGAAGAGATTCATACTTATCATACCCAGAAGGGTCCAGAACAATGTACCTGATAATTTACTCCCCTCCAGCGCCAGCATTGAGGTAGCTTCGGGATTAGAAGGATAGAATCCTTCATTCACCACAACCAGAAGGTATGTATGCACCAGCCATGTCAACAGGGACAGCCCAATAATAAAAGGAATGTTCTTCCTGAACCCTGTGATCATACCGACAATTAATAATTTCAGGAGTTGTAGCAGTGTTTGAGGACCATTTTTTGGGATATCATCCTGTGAATCAGGTATCGTGTTTGATGAACCGTTTTTGGGCATATTCATGTTTTTTCCCCCTTCCAGATGCAGAAGTAATTATCTTTATTTTCCAAGAACAATTTTTTCTATTCGTATATTACGAGTATTCGTTTATAAAACTTTTTATTTGTTTAGCTAACGTTTATTAGCTCTCGATTTTTTCAATTATTAACTTTAAAAGTCATTTCGACCCAAAGTTTAATATATATTAATATATAGTATGTTAATAATGAAACGAATCGAAATAGAAAAGGGCAAACTTGTCCTAACAGAAGATGTAATCGGTTTCTTTCAGAAAACCGTCACAAAATTCGGTACCGGTGCAAAAATCGACTGCCCAAAAGAATATTTGAACAAAACCGTCTATGTTGTGGTGTGCGAAGATTGACCTCTCAAGATTATATCATGCGACTTGAAGAAACCTTAAAACGAAATCAAGAGCTTGAGATAGAGAATGAGAACCTGAAAAAAGAAAATGAAGAGTT
>JAMJFV010000193.1 GCA_023544495.1 ANME-2 cluster archaeon | reverse complement strand
GCCGTGTGAAGGCGACGTCATAACCAGCTAGACCACAGGCCCACATCTGTTTAAGCAAAAAATTACACGCGCAATAATATTATCGATATATGATAAGACTATCGCAGATCAATGCAATAGTCCCATCAATATCATTGATCACTTTTTAATTATTTTCTGGTACACCCGACCCTGGAATCCGTGGTACTTGGCCACTCCTTCAGCATCCTTTTGGTTAATAGAAGACCCATCAAAAGACACCAGGTCCTCAGAATACAGAGCAAAGGGTGAACTCCTTGCAACCACAATAACACTGCCCTTATACAAGCGCAGCTTCACAGTACCTTCCACACGCACCTGAGTGGCATCAATAAAAGTGTTCAGGTCATTGAACAAAGGCTCATCCAGTAATCCCATATATACCAGCTCGGACCACTTTTCATCCACCTTTGACTTGAAACTCAATTCTGCCCTGGTCAGCACGAGCCGTTCCAGGTCCCTATGGGCCGTTAAAAGTACGGTTGCAGCCGGGTGCTCGTAGTTCTCGCGTGCTTTGATACCCAGCACTCTGTCCTCTATCATATCGGTCCTGCCCACACCATGGATGCCAGCAATGCGGTTAAGTTCAATGATCAAAGGTAAGCCATCCATACGCGTCCCATTCAGGGACATGGGAACACCCGACTCAAACCCTATCTCGATGATCTCTGCAACTGGTCCCTTTTCAGGTGAGCGGGTCCATCCAAAGATCTCCTCAGGTGGTATGAAATCAGGATCTTCCAGCTGGCCTCCTTCGATACTGCGGCTCCAGATATTCTCATCAATACTCCACGGCTTCTCCCTGGTGACAGTAACAGGGATTCCGTGTTCTCTGGCGTATTCAATCTCCCACTCGCGGGTAAGGTTCATATCCCTCATGGGTGCCAACACTTCCATGTCAGATGAACGGAATACAGCTTCAAACCTCAACTGGTCATTGCCCTTACCGGTACAGCCGTGAGCCAGTGCCACTGCACCTTCATGTATGGCTACTCCAAGCACCTTTTTGGCGATCAGGGGCCTTGCAATGGCAGTACCCAGCACATATCCCTCATAATTTCCATTGGCCTTTATCAATGGAAACAGATAATCCTGCACAAATTCTGTTTTTGCATCGATGGTATAATTCTTATCACCTATCAATTCTGCCTTTTCCTGTGCCTTTACAATCTCGTCCTGTGCCTGACCCACATCGACAATGACGGTAATGACTTTTTCAAAATCATAATTCTCCTTCAGAAGGGGTATACATACCGATGTGTCCAGACCACCTGAATAGGCCAATACAACCTTACCTTTCATTTATCATCATATCCTTTCTATTGTCATCAATCTAATGAAAACGGATGTTAAATCCATCGAATAATATATAAGATATTTGAACCATCTATATTTACAGCTTTAACATAATTATAATTCTCCTTTAATGTAAAAAAACTGGGATGGAAAACAAAATGGTATTTGGTTCGCCTAAAAAAACTATTGACAATAGCATAAAGAAGATCGAAAAAGGGCACGGTAGCAGGAAAATTGTTGATTCTCTGAAAAAGGCCCTTAAAGAAGACTCTGGACTGATAGAAGATACAGCCCTTACATTAATAGGAATTATCCAAACTGACAAAAAAGAAACATTCAGCTACTGTCTCGAACCACTTCTTGACATTGCCGAAACAGAAACTGACCTTCTGGTAAACTCAACTGATGCTTTCATAAATATTATCCAGATACCAGATGACAACGCACTTGACAATAATAGCATATTAATTTCCCTGGATATCCTGAGTATCATAGTTTCTCTATATCCAGAACTGATGCAGCCAGCTGTACCAGCATTACTGAAGAAAATGAGGAGTTCTAACAGCCAGATTCGTTCGGCATCATATTATATTTTGGATATTATTTCAAAATCACATCCTGACTTCTTTTCCAACCACACGCTTGATCTCATAAGATCGCTCAATGGTTTGAATATTGATGAAAGGGTATATGCCACAAAACTGATCGGTGAGATCGCCAAATATTCGCCTAACGTGATCGATGATTCCTATGAGGTGCTCAACGATCTTGCAAGCAAACATCCTTCCTCTGAAGTAAGACAGGAGGCTTATGATGTCCTTAAAAAATACGGTGTAGATGAAGAAACACCTGAAGGTAAAACTGAAGAACATAAACCTGAACCGCTGGAGTTTGAAAAGGACTTTATTGGTATCGATGATATTAATTCTGAAGATATGGACTTTGCGGAATTGGCAGACGACCTTTCTGAAAGGATCAAAGGGATTGATTTTGAAGCATCTGCTGTTGAAATGTTAAAGTCTCTTCAAATGGACCATCTCATTGTCAAGCCTGAATACAGGACGAAAAAACCATCTGCAGAAGCAGTTGAAGCAACTGCTAAAGACAGTGAAGACGCAGAGAAGGAAGATGTTGTACCTAAAAAACTCCCGCCAAAACTGCACATTGAAAATAAGTTTGCACATAAACCTGAATTACAGCGTATAGAACAGCTGGTAATGGACCCAAACATCAAACCGCGATTATCTCCTGTAAAGGAGATCACACAGAAAAATGGAACTAAACATCAGGAGCCTCCGGCAACAGAATCCGTTGATGATGAAATTGAAGTCCCTAAAACGAACGCAGAAGTTGAAAAAATCAAAACAGAAGTCACAGAAACTGAAATAATGAATCAAGGATTCACGAAAAGAACTGACATTGAAGTTATGACTGAATCCGAAACTAAGCCGCAAACTGTCGAAACAATATCGGTTTCGTTACCTTCTTCAAGCATAGAGATGATACATGCTATCTTCACAGAAATTATAACTGAAGATTGGATTCGCAACATAGGGTTGGTCAATCATGATGGAAACCTCATAACTGCAATTAACCCGAAAACCTTAGATCAAAATTTACTGCAAAAAATCATTGACATGCTAAACCTTGAAAAGAACCTTTCATATAAGGAAGGATTTAGAAATCGAATAAGTATAGAACTATCCGATAAAGTCCTGGTAGCTATGTCCATAAATATTGAATATATAATGGTTGTATTCACAAAATCGAATATACAATTTGGAATGGTACTTTACCAGCTTGACAGGATTGCTGAAAAATTAGAACAGATTATAGCATAAACTAATTACCTTATCTGGTAAATACATCACCAGTCATAGACCAAATACAAATGCCTTACTTTTTCATCAATACTAAGAAATAGTACGCTGCACCACCGATAACCAGTACAGATATCGTTCCCATCATAGCTACCCAGGGTAATGTTCCTTTCTCTTCTTTCTCACCCATTGTATCTGAATGGAAACTAACAGGTTCTTTACCATTCTTTGTGTGGCACTGCCAGCAATCAGTATTCACAGTAACATTTGCATGAATATCCGAAACTGGCTGAACTGCCCCGCCCCATGCAAACCTTATTGATTCGTTCTCCTGGTAGTGACAGAACATACAATCAGAGGTATCTGGCATATTATCAATAATAACATCATACT
>JAMJFV010000192.1 GCA_023544495.1 ANME-2 cluster archaeon | reverse complement strand
ATCCAAATGTAATAGAAGCGCTTATTGGTGGTATTTATCTGGATCAGGGATATCCTGAAGCAAAGAGATTTGTATACAAACATTTTGATATACAAGGTGCTTTAACTAAAATTGGCGACTCAAATCCTATCGGAAAATTTCAAGAGGAGGCAGTTAAAAGAGGTTATGGTAAACCAGAATACAGAGAAATAGACCAGTGGGGCCCTGACCATGACAAACATTTCATACAGGGGTTATATCTGGACGGTAATAAAGTAGCTGAAGGGGAAGGAAGTACCAAAAAAGAGGCAAATAAAAAAGCTGCAGAAATTGGACTGATAATAAAGGGATTTTCATAATTTTTTATCATTCCTTACCCGAGCATAAACTTTTCATCCCCCAGGCTCCGACCCGGCAATGGAAATCGGCGGAGCTTCGGGATGAATCTGGCATATCCCGGACAGTCCAGGGTATGATAGCGTTTTTCAGGATTATATCCCGTTATTTGCGCAAATGTATCAAGATTATACGGGGGAAGGGATTCGAACTATCGAACTCCTACGAGACCGGACCCTAAAACATGGGTATCAAACAATACAAAAACATGAGGACTAATTTTTTTAAAATAGACTAAATGTAGAGACCCCCATTTATATCTATCACCTGGCCTGTTATATAATTCCCGTCTTCTGAAACCAGATATGCCACCGCCCCTGCCACCTCGGATGGCTTCCCAAGTCTTCCGAGAGGTATCTGGGCAAGAATTTTCTCCATTATTTCTTTAGGAACCGATTTTAGCATATCAGTTTTAATAAATCCTGGCGCCACAGCGTTTACCGTTATACCCTTGCCTGCAAATTCTTTTGCCAGCGTTTGCGATAGAGCTATCAGTCCTGCCTTGGAGGCTGCATAGTTTGCCTGTCCGCGGTTACCCATTCTCCCGATAACTGAGGATATATTCACAATTCTACCGTACTTCCTTTCCAGCATACCCTCGATAACCGATTTGGTGCAGTAGAAAGCTCCATCCAGGTTCACAGATAAAACTTCCGTCCACATCTGGGGAGTCATTTTTACAAAAGATTTATCCCTTACTATTCCTGCGTTATTGACCAGGATATCTATTTTGCCGAACTGCTTTACCACCTCGTCCCGCATCCTGTTCACCTGCGAAAAGTCATTGACGTTTGCCTGACATATGATAGAATGATTGCCCATAGAATCTATGATATCTGATACTTCCTTAGCATTCTCCTTTGTCTCCATCAGGTCTATCTTCAGGGATAATCTTTCGAATTCGTCGATCATACCCATCTGATCTATTACCTTTGATAACGTCTCAGCCTGGTCTTTGGTTGACTGATAATTAATTGCAATATCTGCACCATCTTCCGCCAGCCGCAATGCGATCGCATGACCAATCCCCCTTGATCCTCCGGTAACGAGAGCGACCTTACCTTCCAATCCTCCCTTCGTTCCCATATTATCTACCTCTTTACCACCATGGCAATACCCTGCCCCCCTCCTATACAAAGGGTTGCAAGACCATATGTACCTTTCTCTCGCTGTAATCCATGCAGAAGCGTGACCAGTATCCTTGTGCCGCTTGCTCCTATAGGATGCCCGAGGGCTATGGCGCCGCCATTGACATTAACTTTATCAGTGTTCAAACCCAGTTCCCTGGTAACTGCTATGCTCTGGGATGCAAAGGCTTCATTGAGTTCTATGAGGTCGAGTTTATCAGAAGTTATACCGGCTTTTTCTATGACTTTTCTGGATGCACTAATTGGACCAAGCCCCATCAGTTCAGGAGATACTCCACATGACCCGTAACTCTGGATAGTTGCCAGCGGGGTAAGTCCTGAGTCTATTGCCTTTTCTTCAGACATCAAAAGAACACAGGCAGCCCCATCGTTAATTCCTGAAGCATTGCCTGCAGTTACTGTCCCGTCCTTTTTGAACGCCGGTCTTAGTTTAGCAAGTATCTCTTTTGTTGTGCCAAACCTGGGGAATTCATCTGTATCAAAGAGAACAGGCTCGCCTTTTGACTGTGGAACTGCTATCGGAACAATCTCTTCTTTAAATGTACCTTCCTTGATTGCAGCCTCTGCTCTATTCTGGCTAATTGCTGAGAATTCATCCTGCTCTTCCCGCGTAATTCCGTATTTTTCTGCTACGTTCTCCGCTGTCACACCCATATGGTAATCTCCGAAAACATCCCATAATCCATCATGTATCATCAAATCCACGACTTCATCGTTGCCCATTTTTGCTCCCCAGCGGTTTTTCTTCAGTGCATATGGAGCCATGGACATGGATTCCATGCCGCCTGCCAGCACAACATCCGCATCTCCCAGCATAATTGATTGTGCTCCCAGAACAACTGATTTTAATCCCGAGCCGCATACTTTGTTCACGCAAAAGGAAGATATCTCTTTTGGAATTCCCGCTCCAATAGCAGCCTGTCTTGCCACATTCTGGCCATGACCTGATGAAAGAACATTTCCCATGATCACTTCATTCACTTCATCTGATCCAATATCTGCTCTTTTCAAGGTTTCTTTCAGCACCACAGAACCAAGCTGGACTGGACTGAAATCCTTCAGACTTCCCCCGAACTTCCCAACTGCAGTTCTTGTTGCAGATACAATAACTACATTATTCATCTTAGCACCACCCAATTTTTATATATAACTCTCAAATTATTAGTCCACCGTCGACACAGAGCACAGCTCCATTTACAAAGTTTGCCTCATCTGAAGCAAGATACAGATACGCATTTGCAATATCTTTTGGTTCACCAAGTCTGCGCAACGGAGTTTTTTCTTTCATCATTTCAAGGATCTTTTCAGGTACATTTGAGGTCATCGGAGTCGTAATAAATCCAGGCGCCACAGCATTGACCCTTATCCCTTTTTTGCCGAGTTCCTTTGCCAGGGTCTTTGTCATGCCGATCAAACCAGCTTTAGTTGCAGCATAATTGACCTGCCCGACATTGCCATTAAGTCCTACGATCGACGATGCGTTGATAATTACGCCATTTCCCTGGTTCATCATAGCTTCGACCACTGCCTGGGTGCAGTTAAAAACTCCTGTAAGATTGATATCGATAACCTTATCCCACTGTTCCTCAGTCATTTTTGACAAAAAGGCATCCTGAACAATGCCTGCATTATTTATCAGCACGTCGATTCTACCATATTTTTCCAGAGTGGTTTTAACCATCTGTTTCGATTGTTCCCTGTCGGATACATCCAATTGAACAAAAAATCCCTCTCCATTTTTCTTGATCTCTGCTACTGTCTCCTCACCAGTCTTTTCATTCATATCGGCGACAACGACTTTAGCTCCTTCTTTTTCAAACAGGAGTGCAGTTTCTTTGCCAATACCGCTTCCTGCCCCTGTTATAATTACAACTTTGTTTTTAAGTCTCATTTGTATTCACTCTTGATGTGCGATTCTTTCTTTTTTGTTTACTCGTTTTTTCCTTCGCCCGTTCAGGTTTCTCTTCCTTAGCTGATCCAGGATTCACTTCCTTAGCTGATCCAGGATTCACTTCCTTAGCTGATCCAGGATTCACTTCCTT
>JAMJFV010000191.1 GCA_023544495.1 ANME-2 cluster archaeon | reverse complement strand
AGAAGACAAAAGGTAAGAAGATACGATTGGCCAAGGCGCACAATCAGAACCAGAGGGTCCCTTCATGGGCAATAATCAAGACCAATCGGGCCGTTTCAACCCATCCGAAGAGACGGCATTGGAGACGCAGCAGTATGAATTTAGGGTAATGGGGCTAAGTTATGGTACAAATTGGTGAAGAACAAGTATATACAATACCGCTCAGGGATGCTAAGCTTGCACCAAGGTGGGAGCGCAGCAAAAGGGCAGTTAAAGTAATGTTCAGGTTTCTCGAGCAGCATACCAAAACAGACCGTGAACTTATCAGGATCGATCCTAAGATAAGTGAAAAGATATGGGAGCACGGGTCAGAAAAACCGCCCCGTAAGATACGGGTCAAAGCTATGAAGTTTGAAGATGGCATCGTGGAAGCCGAACTGGCAGCTGAGTGATTATTCAGGTTTGCTTCGGCTCATCCACTTTTTTTTGAGATAGATAATGGAATACAGGACTAACCTGCAGGGAGTGTCGGTACTTGGAGTATTTGCCCGGAGTACGGAGGAATTTGTACTGGTTCCCGGTGAAGCTGATAATGAATTCATACAGACCATCGAAAATGCTCTTCGTGTTACTGCTATCCCCACATCTGTCGACGGCAGTAGTGTTGTAGGGTCATTGTCCTGCGGTAACAGCAATGGATTCCTTGTTTCGGAGCGGATCAATGAATCAGAACTTGCCAGGATAAGAAAATACGTGCCTGCTCAAAGACTCATAGGTATTTACACAGCGGCAGGTAACAATATACTGTTGAATGATTCAGCAGCGCTGGTAAATCCGAATCTATCCGATAAAACGGTAGACAAGATCGGTAAGTTCCTGGGTGTTGATGTTTACCGGGGCACTGTAGGGGGACTTAAGACGGTAGGAATGGCGGGTTGCGTTACGAATAAAGGTGTATTGGTCCACCCAAGGTCCAGCAAGTTTGAACTGGACTGCCTGAGTGAAATATTCGAACTACCTGTGGACATAGGCACTGTTAATCTGGGCTCACCGCTTGTGGGTTCTGGTCTCCTTGCCAATTCAAAAGGATTTGTGGCGGGCACTGAGACTACCGGGCACGAGATGGGCCGGATAGTGGATGCCCTGGGATACGATTAAATGAATGGATGTCCTGGATACGATTAAATGAATGGAATTACTGTTCCTTCATTTCCTCGATTATTTTCAAGATCTGCATGATATCCGTGATAATAATATCAGCTTCAACAGATAATCTTTCATGGCATGCCCCTATCTGCTGGATGGACACCACACCTTTGTCTGCTTCGCGCAGCGCCAGGATATCGTTAATACCATCTCCCACCATGACGACCTTATCGTAGTGCTTTTTCAGGTGCCTGATAACCCATTTTTTTTTCAGGGGTGTGGCCACATCGTACACTCTTTCTATCGGTACGTCCATCACCCGTGCAAGTACCTCCAGATTGCGCATGCTGTCCCCTGAAGCTATGAAAGCATCCACACCCCACTGTTTTAATGTGTTCAGGGAAGCTGTGGTGTTCGTGAACGGTTTGCCCCCCGTACATACGGTATATGCAATGCTGTTGGACTGTACTTCCACAATGATCCCTACACCCAGGTAGAATATATCTGGACATTTGTTCCTCATTATTGTAATCACTTCGTGCAGGTCCTTCATAGTGGTCCTGGTGTCAAGTTCGAGTGCTTTTCTTACCTGGTCCAGGGTTAGCGGACTACTTGAGCAGCTCAGGTCGATCTCGATCTTATTTTCCTGAATGAAGTCGTATATCCTGTTATGGGGATTGCAGTTCATAATCCTGTCAGGGTTGGTGTGGAGTATGACCAGTCCACAGTGAGAGTGGCGTCCTACCAGGTCAGTGGTAATTATATCGTCAAGGTATTCACCAGTGGTGGTGTTCTTTGCCACTCTGTACATGTGTAAAAGGGTACCGGCACTGTCGAACACAACTGCTATTCCTGATTGCATGGTAATGATTATTGTAGCACACCATTATTAAATCTCTTATTGCGGTTGGCGCGGATAAATGCAATATTGATAAGCTAGAATAGATTACTTGCTAAAAAGATGTGAAGGATAGTTAATGGATAGGACATGATCTTTGTCAGGGTAGTGTTTAACTATCTCGGGATTATGCAATTATCCAATACTATCATTGATATTCATGATATATAAATTACAAGGTTTCTTTGCGAATGAATATCAGTGAGTGATAATGTGCTGGTGTATTGAAAAAATGTCAATGGCGGGCGCAGAGGGATTTGAACCCTCGATCTTCAGCTTAGGAGGCTGCTGCCATATCCAGGCTTGGCCATGCGCCCTCATTGGAAAAAAACAAGTCTTAACTGGTAATAACGGATATAAACATTTTCCTAACCGACTGGATAAACCGACTGGAATTGAATGTAGGTGGTGGAACTGGATGGTTCCGGATTAGCCGATATGTTTATTATTATTAAATGTATTTAAGGCGCAGTTACATATAATCACAATTACATTACAGAGGATTGAATACATGAGATATCAGGGAAAATCAAGACGAAAATATACTGGTGGGCGGCTCGTACGGTCTAAGGGCAAGAGGAAGATGGAAATGGGTCGTGAGGCAGCAGAACCTCACCTGGCCGAGATCAAACGTAAGAATGTTGAAACTCTGGGCGGCAACAGGAAGGTACGCCTATTACGATGCAATATTGCCAATGTCACCGACCCTTCAAGTAACACTACCAAACAGGTTTCAATTCAAACTGTGACCGGAAACTCGGCAAATCTGTATTACATAAGAAGGAATATCCTGACCAAAGGTTCAATCATCAAGACCGAGATGGGGAATGCCAGGGTTACAAGCAGGCCCGGCCAGGACGGTGTGGTGAACGCTGTACTTGTCAAAGAGTAAGTGACCACACCCCCGAACACTCTTTCCTTTTTTTTCAATGGTCTGCTATTTTACCAAAATATTTATGTACTTTTGATGGTACCCTTTTAATGTGTGTTCGGTCTTACCTATTAAATTATTTATTTGAATGAGGGTGACTGTCCTGGAATTAGAGGATATCGATAGAATACTGAAAAAAGACCCAAAAGAAGCCGTTGATGAGTTACTTGACCAGGTGGAGGACTACTATGGCGAGGTTCCTTATATACTACAGTTCATGAAGGATATGCCAGATGTACTGATACCCAAGGTAATGTATGATAATTCCATCATGCGTGAGATTAAACGCCTTGATAGGAAGACCATAGAATTGATATCAATCGGTGTATCAGCAGCCCTTCGCTGTACCCATTGCCTGGATATGCACCTGCGGGTTGCAGAAAGAATGGATATACCCAGGGACGAGATATTTGATGCGATACTTATTGCAGGCACCCTTTCCAACGCGTCAGTCCTTGCCTATGGTACAAGGGCAATGGATGCGGAAAAGGTTGATAAGGGATATCAGACCCGGGATAAAGAAAGCCATACCTGTGATGTTTGTAACATCACAGGTGAAATTGATTGACAACATTGTTTAGTTTTTTCCTGCTGGCAAAGTACCGAGCATATTGATCATGTCGATCAGTTCGGTCAATCCCTCGAT
>JAMJFV010000190.1 GCA_023544495.1 ANME-2 cluster archaeon | reverse complement strand
CCCATACACAGTATTGAAAATGACTATTCACCCTTAAGCACAGGTTTTCCATAGGGCTGATAATCATTAATGATGTTGAGTCCTCGTTTAAGGGGTACATAGATAGTCCCGTCTTTTCCATCCATTTTTCGAAAACTCCCGCATAAAACGCAGTAGGCCGTATATGCAGATAATATGGCATCCAGTTCATCATCCGGGAGCAATGTATCTCCGGCCATTTCATCCATACCCCTTATAATGTCACCCAACCCTTCCTGGATCATCTGGCGCCCTTTCTTTGATCTCTTCCTGACGCATGCACCTATGTTAAGTGCCTTTCTTGCAGCGTAAGGATATACTTCTATCACCCTGGCACCAAATGTTTTTTCACACCAGCTTTTCAGATCTATCCCTTTATCCACCCAATCACTCACCCAGTCCGCACCTGACGGATAACAGGGGATGCCGTATGTACGCAACCGTCTTTCGCAGTCCCTCATACTCCCGTGGTCCGGTCTGGATAAAGGCGCATCAATGGCAACGATACAGGTTGCATGTCCGGTCTTCATACCGGCAATGATAGCATGGATAAGGGCATCATCTGATATCACGTGTTCAGGCTGGGCGTATATCCAGGGACTGCCGTTCTTTTCCACTATACTGGCAATACCGGTACTTTTCCGCTTTATGCTGGTACCCAGGTCTACACCAATGAACAGCATGGTATTCATATACTACAAAAGGGATGATAGTGATTAATAACCTTTCAGTGGGATGTACTTTATCTGGTATTAGTTTTTTCCGGTGTCATATCACCTTTCCATGATTGCGTTGATCTTGTTACGGGCTTTTGTCGTGATATTTCATCCCAGGATTGCGTTGATCTTGTTAACGGCTTTTTCCATCTCTACGATGACAAGACCAATATTTCCATCATCACCAAACAGCGTACCCAGAATAGCATTTTCTCCTGCGTCCATGAATATGGTAATGCCATCAATGGACCTGATCAACAGCATACTGGGACTTTTCTGTCGCAATTCTTTCATCACAGTTTTTGCAGACCCCATAATAGTAGCAGTAAAAGCTGCTAATTTTGCTTCAGGGACATATTCAGGTACGTCAGAAACGATTGTAAGACCCTGGTGACTTACAATAACCGATGCCTCGATGTTGGCAATACTCTTCAAATCTAGAAGTACAGCATCTAACATTTCCTGGATATTATCCATGATATCTACTCTTTCCAGAAAATAGCTTTTGAACCTTTTCTCAACCTCAGCCAACCATATCGGGTGAATTGCTGGATAGTGGCTTTGAATATTCCGTCAATGTCCTGCAATCAACGTGCTTGATGACCACATACGCAAATTTGCGGTCGACCTTATGACCGGAAACATGTAAAAGGGGCCTGGTACCCTTGCCATGTGCCCTATCATTCCCGGAAGATGCGATCTCATGGTTTTGCTTAGAAACATGACCGGTACACCGCTTATTGTAGTGTCAGCATTCACATCATCTAATTCGATGAATAAAGTCTCTTCAATGCTTTTAATTCTTATCCCCTCGAAAATATAATAGTAATATATCAATTACTGTCCTTATTAATATAATTATCATTAAAAAAAGAACCTGACAGTTGGCAACCTTATTCAGCCTTAAACTTGTCCGTCGATCCTGTAATTCAAACCGCACTCACCGCACTGATAGGTTATTACCTTTATCCCCTTGGGACTGGTTTCTCCTATCGTTTTCATCCAGCTTCCGCATGTCGGACATTTCTGGTCCATGAGTGTATGGTTTCGTTTTTCGCTATTCATTATTTTCGTCCCAGTTCTTTATGTGCCCGGGCCAGATGTCCGGCCGATTGGGCACCTATAAGCGATATCTCACCCGCCAGTACAGCTGCTGCAATTATTTCGGCAAGTTTTTTTGCATTCGTACCTGGAGGGTCACCGGCTCCGGCCACGCCCAGTATCTGGAGGCACTCACGCTGGGTAGCGATACCGGTACCGCCACCCACTGTCCCAACCTGTATAGCAGGTATGGTAACGCAACAGTGCAGGTCGCCGTCATGTCTCATTTCCATGGTAGTTATGGCGCCGCTCCCTTCAACCACATGGGCTGCATCCTGTCCGCAGGCAAGGTAAAGAGCAGCTATGATATTGGCCGCATGGGCATTGTATCCCATGCTTCCGGCCAGGGCCGAACCCAGCAAATTCTTTTTATAATTGACCTCTGCCATGGACCGACCTGTGGTCTTGAGTTTAACACCCACCACGTCTTCAGGTATGACCACTTCGGCCACAACGGTCTTACCTCTGCCCAGTATATTATTGATAGCTGATGGTTTCTTGTCAGTGCACATGTTCCCGGAGAGGGATACCAGTTCAATGCCGAACTGTTCTGTTATGTAATTTGAAACTGCTTCTGATGCAATGGTTACCATGTTCATACCCATGGCGTCCTTGGTATCGAACCTGAGCCTTAGGTGAATATCGGTCCCTACCACATATGGCGTCGCATCCACCAATTCCCCGAACCTGGTGGTTTCAGCAGCCTTTGCCTTCATAACTTCAAAGTTACCAGCTAACCAGTCCACGAAGTCCCTGGCATGTATCACATCCCTGGCAGAGAACACAGGTGCACGTGTCATGCCTTCCTTGAATATCCGCACTGTGGCACCACCGCAGGTTGAGATCACCGAGCACCCCCGGTTAGTGCTCGCCACCAGTGCACCTTCAGTAGTAGCCAGGGGGAGATAGAAATTACCTGTCGCATATTCACCCCGGACGGTCACAGGGCCAGCAATGCCCAGGGGTAACTGGATTGCCCCTATCATATTTTCAATATTGCGTCCCACAACATCAGCAGCGTCAATGGAAAAGCTGCCCAAACTTTTGGTTTCAATGCCTGTCATCCTGGTAATGGCCTCCCTCCGTACAGCCACACCTTCCACAGGACCTACCTGCTGGTCAATGGCATGAAGCTTGAGCTGGCCTGATGCTACTTTTTCTATAATCTCCTCGTTTTTGAGGTCATGTTCCAGTCTCATTGGTTCAATGTTGTGGTATAACATATTTAACTTTGGTGTAAAACGGTGACCGTTACAATTCGTGTTGGTTAATATAATAAAACCCCAGATAAACACATATTTTCAGGCAATTGATCCGCGTCTATCTTCGTTCATCTGCGGGTATTTTGATCCTACCAACGTTAATGGAACGGTCTCGTAAAACGTAATGCCATTGCAGGTAATTATCAGTCCATACGTGCACAAATGTGCGTTCAGGTCTGAGTGACCAAATTTATAAATGTGTAGGAAGATATATAATATGAAAATACTGTAGTATTATACTTTCACCAACAAATATATATGTGGTAAAATATATAATTAAGGAGAATACTTTGACACATACTGAAAATGCTGTTGCTGCCGAGACTAAGACTGTCACTGAAACCGATGACCTGCTCGGCGGTTTAGATATACAGACCACATCTGAAATGGAAGTACCGGAAGAACTGATAGACCAGGTTATAGGTCAGGAACATGCGGTTGAGGTGGTGAAGAAGGCTGCCAACCAGCGCAGGCATGTGATGATGCTTGGAACCCCGGGTACAGGTAAG
>JAMJFV010000018.1 GCA_023544495.1 ANME-2 cluster archaeon | reverse complement strand
ATCACGGTTTTTTTCCCCAGAAGGGCGAGTGCCGTACCCAGATTTACTGTGGTAGTTGTTTTACCGGTACCACCCTTTCCAGATGCAATTGTATACACTTTTGCAGCCATATTCATTCCTCACATTATGTAACTTATTTACTATTTCTTTAATCCATATATTATTTGTAGATCATCACACCAGATGGCATGTTCCCGTTTTTTGCCCGAGTACTACAAAGATTTGTAGGTGAGCTGTTTTTTAAAAGGAAATAAATTCCCGTATATCGTAAGATTTCATTCACATTTGAGCCAGCTATATTGAGTTTAATTGTATGTCCAAATATTTTTCATGACCACCTATAATCCTATGCACATTGTTATGATTATGATGACATATATATTTATCGCACCAGATATTTTTACATAAAATCAAGTCTAAATCTCAGTCCCATCAAAATTGATGACCTTTCCGGGATATGAGGTGTGTGCGGTACTTATTTATAGCATGACTATATATTCCATAAATATATGCACGGTTAGTACAAAACCGTCCATATAACCCGGTATTCAAAGAATTATACTGAAAGTTCAGTTCATTTGAGTCACATATGGTCAAATACCTGGTGAAATCCGGAACTGAACTGGACAACACGTACAGACCAATAGCAACAATAAGTGGGTGAATGAGAATGACCGTTAGTTTGAATTTCTTTAAACAATATCACTGCAATATCGTAAAAGCATTGGGTGATGATGCTAAAAAAGTCAATGCAAAAGTTGGATCCATAATGGCAGACGAATGGCTGTCCAGGGAACATGTAGACCTGAATGACCCCCGGAAGTTTAAGACAGATTTTAAGAATTACCTGTTGAACGAACTTGAATTTGCACGGGATGTTGATGTCGAGATCAAAGGTAATGATATGGATATCACAGTAAAAGGGTGTGTCATATGCCACGGGAATGAACTGCTCAGGCAGGAGGGAATGGCTACAGCCTGTCCAATCGTCCAGACCTCAAAATATGCGGTCGTCAAAGGTTTGAAAAAGAATGTAACCATGAAGGGGGTTGATAAGCCCGGCGTTGTAGGTGAGTGTGTGATCAGATTCGAATTGCAGTAATATCAAGTATTTTGGTATACCAAATCATCAATAGGTATACCGAAATCCATGCATATTCTGATACAAATACCCACATGTTAGATCAACCATACGAAATAGCAATACTGCACCTTACAATGCAGTATCTCCACAATCACCTGTTCTGATACGCATGACATCATCAACGGGAATGATGAATATCTCCATCTCCCACTTCACCTGCCGTGCATATATAAAATATATAATATTGAATTCAATAATTCATGAAGTAATGTCATAAAACGGGAGAATACCAAAAAAACGACCACGGAAAAGTAATAAATCCCTCACGGAAGGAAATGGTCTGACGTTGTATGATAGATGAAAAATAGTATGATACTATAATACTCTAATACTCTAATATTATGATAACAATTATGATGTGAACAGATATATTAATATATTATCAATTATTAAAAGGTTAACTAATTGAAGATATTTAATTCTCAAGTTATCGAATCAAAAAAAGGTTGTGAAATTTTGGCAAGTGAAAAAAAAAGTAATAAAGCCGAGAGTAATGAAAAGACTGTGGACAAAACCGTAGAGAAGATATTTATAGGAGTAGATTTCGGTACATCCAAGATTGCAATGACGACCAGCAATGGTAAGAGTATATTGGAACAGAATGTTGTGGGATATCCCAAAGATGCTATATCTTCAAAATTCTTAAAAAAAGAAGTACTCTATGGAGAAGAGGCCTTAAAACACCGGGTTGCTCTCAATATCCACAGGCCAATTGAATGTGGTGTCTTAAAAACAAACAAGGAAGATATTGCAGCGGCAAAAGGGTTACTTGAATATTGTCTGGAAACGTTGAACTTACCTGAGGGTGCAGAATCGTATGCAATATTAGGAGTACCGGCAAAAGCCAGTGTATTGAGCAAAAAGATATTAACAGAGATCACAAAAGATTTCTTCACAGGAGTTATGGTTGCCAGTGACCCGTTCTGTGTGGCATATCAACTGGGATTACTTGAAAATGTTATGATCGTGGATATTGGTGCCGGAACAACCGACCTTTGCAGGGTAAGGGGCACGCTTCCTGAACCCGAGGATATGACCAGTTTTGGTAAGTCTGGGGATTACATTGATGCTGCTTTGATTAAATCGATAACATCTGACTATACAAGTGCTATGGTAACAAAAGAAATGGCAAAAAGATGGAAAGAAGAGTTAGGTTTTGTGGGAAAGCCGTCAAAGAACTGTGAAGTAGATGTGCCTGTAGATTCATCCACTATCAGACTGTCAATTGTGCAGGAAATGAAAGATGCATGTGAATCTATTATTCCTCCAATTGTAGAGGGCATTACCAGTCTTATAGCCACATATGATCCTGATTTCAGGGATGACCTGAGGAATAATATTATTGTTTCCGGTGGTGGGAGTAAGATACATGACATTGATGAATATATCGAAAATGAACTCTCTATCGTTGGTGGAGGAAAAGTAAGCGTCATAAAGGAAGATCCATTTACCGCTGGATCAAAAGGTGCATTGAAACTTGCCATGGATATGCCAGAGGATTACTGGAAAAAACTAATCTAAATGTCAGTAATAGTATTCTTTAGGCATGAATAGTGACAATGAGGTACAAGATGTAGAGTCGAAGAGGATACTGACTCGCTGGGTACATTATCTGATACAACAGTTCGGTAAAACTGATCTGGAAAGATTGCTGGATAGATATGTACGAATGAGGTGGATTGATGAATCTACAAAAGCTTCAGTACTTAAGATTTCTGAAACTGTTAGTGTGGAATTATCAAAAGATCCTCAATTTAACGACCATCTTGGTATCTCGTATCTGTTTATCCAGAAGTTAAAGGGAAAATATGTCAACGATGACATGTTTCCACCTTACGATGGGGAATGGGAACAGGAGGTTGCTGTCAAAAAAACTCCCCGGGTACCCGGGAAGGTGACCCGAACAATCGAAGATACGGTTGCAGGTTCTAAAGAAGATGCCACAGATGAACTTCATTCCTTTTTTACGTCTTTAAATAAAACACCACCTGGTTCCAAAGATGGTATTGAACGTAAAGAGATAGAACCAGATACAGATACAAGACCGGATTCCAGCGTCCTTAAGAGACCAACCGATCAGGACGATGACCTGGTTCCTGTTCCAGAAGGATATGAATATTTTGATGAATTGGGTTCTTTTTTCACTACGTTAAAAAATAACCATGCAGGTTCAAAAAAAGATACTTCAGCTGTATCCAAATCCAAACCTGAAACAAAATCAGAGGCTGCCATCTCACAACATGCTAGTAAGGGTGAACTATCTCCAACAGAGGCTGAAACGAATAAAGAACACATTCAACCTGATGATTCTGAGGATGACCTGGTCCCTGTCCGTGAGGGGTATGAAAACTTTAATGAATTGGATTCTTTTTTCGGTTCTTTAAAGAAAAAGCCTCGTGATGAAAAGGTAAAAACGAAAATTGTATCTGAGAAAGACGATACCGAACAGAAGACCGCATCAGCAGATAGTCCGGCACAAAAGACAATTCAACAACAACCAAAACAGGATGTAGATGAAGACGAACAAAAATTGCAGGCTGAAAAACAGGATGCTGAAAAGATAAGGTCTGAACTTGAAAGCCGGAAACATGAAAATCAGAAGGCACAGAAAGAAATTGATGCCAGGCGTGCGGACATTCTGGAAAGATCGAAGGTCGCTGAAAAAGAAAAACAGAAACTGGAAGAACTGCTATTGGAGAATTCTAAAAAGATCTCTGAACTTGAAGATACGAAGGCTGCAATTAAGTCCAAGACTTCGGATATTCTCGAACTTAAGCGAATTAGATCAGAGCTGGAATCTGAGTTCAGTGATATTGAAGTGAAAAAGCAAAAACTGGTTCATGAAAAATCAAAATTTGAAAAAGAATATGCTGAATTTGATTCAAAAACAAAATTGCTCGATGAATCAAAAAATAATCTTGATAAAGAAATTAAAAAGCAGTCCGAAAGACAACATGAAATTGATGCACTTAAAGCCAGAAAGCAAAGCGAGTTCGATGAGATCCAAAAGGAAAAGTTAGAACTTGAAAAAGAACGAAGACAGGTTGAAAAGGAAAAAGAAAGGTTCGAAAAAGAAGCGAAACAAACCCGGGAAAAGAGAGACAAATATGAAAAGGAATTGAAGGCGCTTAACAAAATTGAATCAAAACTGGACTCTGATACAAAGGATTTCGAAAAAAAGAAAGCAAAGATAGACCGCGAACTTGAAAAACTGAACCTTGCTAAAGAAGAAATTGACAGTTTAACAATTGAGAATACGTCAAAGCTGGCTGAACTGCAGCAGAAGCAGGAAGAAGCCAGGAAGAATGAACTCGAACTTGACAGTGATATCAGCAAGATCAATGATAAGCAGCAGGAACTGCAAGACCTGAAAAATCAGGTTGAAGCAGACAATCGTGATCTCAGGGCCAAAAAAGAAGAACTGGATAAATTAAGATCCGGTCTGGAATCACAACAGGCACACATCGAAACAGACAAAAAAGAACTTGAAAATACACAAAAACAGATTTCAGAGCAGTCGGATCTCGTTGAAAAAGAAAAGTCGCTACTTGAGAACCTGATCAGTGAGAAGTCCCGGAAACGCACGGAACTGGAAGCACTTGAAGCTGATATCAAGGTAAGAACTCGAGAAATCCAGGAACGTGAAAAGCATACGAAAGAAATACACCAGAAAATTGAATCCGAGCTAACACAACTGAAGCAAAAACAACAGGAACTTGATACTGCCAAAACCAGGATTGATATCGAAACCGATGAACTGGAAAAATCAAGGATCAAGATTGAAGCACTGGGAACTGAACTGCAGGAAAAGGAAAAACAGGGGAAAGAAGAAGAAACAAAACTGAATGACCACTACAAGGACCTTGAGGAAAAACGCTCAAAACTTGTATCATTAAAAAAAGAATTGAAAATTTCCGAGGAAGAAGTTGAATCCCTGAAATCCAGAAAAGAAAAGCTGGACACAGAGTCAGCGGAACTTGATACAAAACAAAAGGAACTGGAAGCTGCGAAGGCTGCAATTGAAAAAGATAATGATGAATTAACAAAGTCAAGGGCTGAGATCGAAGCACAACGGTATGAACTTCTTAAAAAAGCAAAACAGTTAAAAGAAGACGAGGATAAACTGGATAATGACCTTAAAACACTTGAAGATAAGCGTATTGAACTGGTATCCCTGAAAGAAGAAGTCAAAGCTACTGAATCTGAAGTTAATAAGTCACTGGAATCCCAAACGTTAAAAATCGAGACTGAATCTGCCGAGATCTTCCGACAAAAACAGAAGCTTGACGCTGAAAAAGAAAAAATCATTTCCGATAGCAGCGAAATACAAAAATCATGGGCTGAGCTGGAAAAACAGCGTATTGACCTTCAGGAAAAGACAAAACAAACAAAAGAAGAGACGAAAAAACTGGACGACGAACTTGATTCACTTCAATCCAAACGCATTGAACTTGCTGACCGTAAAGCTGAGATCAAATCAAGAATTACAGAGCTTTCTGTTCTTGAATCTGAGAAGACAAAAATCGAACAGGAATATGCCGAGATCAGTAATAAAAAACAGGAACTTGAGATTGAAAACGAAAAAATTGTTGCCAACAGTAGTGAAATTCAAAATTCCTGGGCAGAAATCGAAGCACAGCGTTTAGAACTGCAGAAAAAAACAAGGCTGGCAGAGAATGAAAAGGAAAACCTGGATAAGGAACTTGAGATCCTTAGATCCAAACGCACAGAACTTTCAACTTTAAAAGAAGACGTTAAATCCAGAATTGCCGAGGTAAAGACCCTTGAATCTGAAAAAGAAAGGGTGGAAAAAGAATCTGCGGAGATAACTAATAAACAACAGGAACTTGAAACTGCAAAAGCCCGTTTTGAATCTGAAAGTGCTGCACTCCAAAAATCGAAGGCTGAATGTGAAGCACAGCGTCTGGAACTTCAGGAAAGAAGAAAGCTGGCAGAGAAAGATAAAAGTGAACTGGATGCAGAACTTGATTCACTTCAATCCAGACGCACCGAACTTACTGCCCTGAAAGAAGAGATCGAATCCAGAATTGCCGAGGTAAAGACCCTTGAATCTGAAAAAGAAAGGGTGGAGATAGAGTCTGCGGAGATAACTAAAAAACATCAGGAACTTGAAACTGCAAAAGTCCGTTTTGAATCTGAAAGTGCTGAAATCAAGAGATCAACTGTGGAAATTGAAGCACAACAGTCTGAACTCAAGGAAAGAACAGCACAAGCACAGGAAATGGAGGAAAAACTGGATGAACAAATCTTTTCCCTAAAGAACAAACGCTCCGAAATTGTGTCTTTGAAAGAAAAAATAAATTCCAGAATTAATGAAGTTAAAGCTCTCAAGTCTGAAATGTCAGAAAAAGAGGCTGAATTTGCCCTGCTTAATGCAAAGAAGCTGGAATTTGAATCGTTGAAAGCTAAGATCGAAGCAGACAATAATGAATTGCCAAAATCCCTGGCTGAGATCGAAGCCCGACGTCTGGAGATTCAAGAACAGTCAAAACTGGCATTGGAGGAGCAAACAACACTTGATGAACAGGTTAAGGATCTTGAGGCAAAACGTCAGGAAGTCGAATCACTGAGAAGTGAGATCGCATCTTCTGAGGAAGATATTCGGATCGCTAAAGCAGAGATTACCGATAAAGAAAGCGGAATTTCAGGCCTGAAGTCAGAGATTGAATCTGAATACGGGAACATGAAATCAAAGCATGAATATCTCCAGGGCCTCAAAGAGAATATTGAACTGGAATATTTTGATGTTCTGGAAAAGCAAAAATACATAGAATCTCACGCTGAACAGATAGATTCACGATATAACGACCTTCTCAAAAAACAACAGGACATTTCCAAAGTTCTCTATGAAAAAGAAAATGAATATAACCAGTTACTTGAAAAAGAACAGGAATTAAAGGAACTCAGGAAAAAATATAATTCCAACTTCCATGATCTGGAGCAAAAACGTAAAGAACTAAGAGATGTCGAAGAAAGACTGGGTGCCAGGGAAATGGAACTAACATGTCTTTCCCTGGATGAGGTCAGGTCAAAATATGAAACCGAACTCAACGAGATGGAACAGCAGCGAAATAAACTGCGAGATATCAAGACAACGCTGGAGGACGAGCGAAAGGAACTGAACCTTATCGTTCCTGAACAGGAGAAACTGCGGGATAAAGTTGAAAAAGATATGCTGGAAATAACTCAAAAGCAACAGCAGATCAATACGTTCAAGCAGGAAATCGGAGCACATGCCAACAAACTCAAACTGCAACAGGAAGAAATTGCAGACCTGAAGAAGAAAGCACTGAATGAAAAGGGTGAACTTGAAGGTATTCACAGACTGCAGGTGACAATATCCAATCTGAACAGGGAACTTGAAAAGAGAGATAAACAGATCAAGACCTTGGAACAGGATAAAGACCGTATTGCAAAGACACTCAAAGAGGAATTACAGAAGAATAAACTGGCAGACGTACACACTAAATTGTTTTACCAAAATGTGAAGATCAAGTGATCACGCTGATTTTTTTATTTTTTCACTGAAATAGCTGTTGGTTCAATGATGACCTCGGATTTCATGGAATTCGCGGCAATGCAGCGCTTTTTGGCATGTTCGAGCATCCGCAATATCTGTTCTTCGGACTCCACTGCCTCAACTCTGGGTCTGAGGATTATTTTTGTGAACACCCTGAGTTTATCTACTTTTTCCAGAGTCCCTGTTGCAATGGATTCATAGGAAATAAGGTTCACTCCCATATTTGCCACTGTCCCCAGGAACGTGGTCATGAAACATACATTGGCCGCTGCTACAAACAGGTCTTCAGGTGTTATTATCCCTTCATGTCCGCCGAATTCCGGCGGGGTAGCCACTACAATTTCAGGCTTTCCCTCCTGCGGGAAGGTGACAGTTCCCATTTTGTCCCTGTCCCACCTGAGGGAACTTTCATACGAAAGCATATCTTCTGCCATGTCAATTCACAGCACAAACTATAACCCGAAAAATCTTAATACTTTTGGAATAATCATGAATGATACGATTGCTCGTATTCCCCTTCACCTGTATCATGCAAACCAGTGCGACCCAAAGAAATGCACGGGTAAGAAGCTGGTAAAATTCCATATGGCACAAATGCACCGGCAGGCCGGCACATTGCCGAGGGGCGCAATATTTCTTGATCCGATGGCGCAACAGGCCCTCTCACCGGCAGATGACCATAGCCAGGGGATAATTGTGCTGGATTGTTCGTGGAAAGAGGTCGAGCGTATTTTCCCCACGTTGCAAAAACTCAGGCTTGAACACAGGGCCCTGCCATTTCTGGTAGCAGCAAACCCGGTGAACTACGGAAAACCATTTAAGATGGGAACTGTGGAAGCCTTTGCTGCGGCACTGTATATCTATGGGTATAAAGAACAGGCCGAAGAAATATTGAACAAGTTCAAATGGGGCCATACATTCCTGGAACTTAACTATGAACCGCTTGAAGCATATTCAAAGGCCCTGGACAGTCGTGAAGTGGTCAAAATCCAGCATGAATTCATGTAATCGAATGATCACATGAAATAAACAGTGGGCAAACCCGATGTGAAGTATGAGCAACGAATGATAGAGTAAATCCTATTTTCCGCAATTGTATCTATTGAATATTGGAGTTGTGGATATTCTCTGAAAAGTCTCATAATTATCTCATAATTCGATACATAAATTATTTAAGTATGCCTCAGTATACTACGTTCAATGGATACGCGAAAAGACTCATTAAAAAACGATACAACGTTAATGTTAAGCATTATTTCCATCCTTGCAATTTTCATACGATTATTACCTTTTTCAAAAATCTTTGTCAATGGTACTTTTACCATAATTGGATGGGACCCGTATTACCACATGAGAAGGATATTCTTTACTGCACATCATTTTCCAGATTCTATCACGTTCGATTCATATCTCAATTATCCTTATGGGCTGGAGGTCGGGTGGCCCCCCCTGTTTGACCAGGTCATTGCATTCATCTCATTGATCAATGGCCTTGGTTCGCCGGACCCGTTCATAATCCAGGCGACGGCGACAATTTTCCCTGTCCTTTTAGGGATTATTGTATTCATACCGCTCTATTTTGCCGCATCAATGATCTTTGACCGCAACGTAGCATTAGTGAGCGTGCTTATCCTGGCAATTCTCCCGACAAACATTAATTATTCAATGCTGGGTTCAACAGACCATCATATTGCAGAAGTTTTATTATTAACGACTTCATATGCATTTGTCATTGCCGCTCTCAAAAGTCCTGGTCATAAACGTCTTTCATTATCGCGTATTTTGAAAATAGGTAAGGATACATCCATTCCACTCCAATTTATGTACGCTATCTGTGCTGGTTTTTTCTTAGCACTTTCCTTATTCACCTGGATAGGTGCTCCGATATTCATTGGCATTATTTCACTTTATGTGGCATTACAATATACAGCTGACTTAAAAAAAAACAGGCCTTTGCCAGATCTCAATAAAATATTTATCCCGGCTTTATGTGTTACCCTGGTGTTAACAATAATTGGTGTAATAAGGTCTGTTCGGCCGGGATTGGAGATGAGTCCGATACATATCTCCTGGTTCCAGGTTCTATTCGTTTTGCTCATTATCCTGTCAGTAGTCGCTCTAACTCTCCTCGCAGGATTTGTTTCGTCAAAAAGATATGGATGGTGGAGTTACCCGTTCATTGTGGCAATTTCAATGGTTATCGTCATTTTTATAATAAACATTATTTCACAATCAACATTTGGTTCAATGAAATATGGAGTTAGTTATTTACTGGGGTACGGAGACGTATTATCAACAATAGCCGAAGCCCAGCCCTTGATTCAGGGACCACAACAGACTCTAACTACATTATTAGTTTTCTTTGGTTCAAGTATATTCTTAGCCATTCCTGCTCTGGTGTTGTTCATACATAAATTGTTCAAGGAAGAGCATCCACCGGAATTGCTTTTCTTTGCGTCCTGGACTCTTGTTATCTCAATCCTTTCATTATCACAGATACGTTTTGTAAACCAGCTTTCGATCATTGTTGCGATATTGACCGGATATTTCATTATCGCCAGTATCAATGTGATCAATTCATCAAAATATCCCGATATATTGAAAGTCACCGGTATTGCAATACTGTTCTCGGTTGCTATCATACCTACGGTGTTCTCAGGTTATCAGGTAGCAACCAATCCTCAACTCCCTTCACAGGATTGGGTCGATTCCATGGAATGGTTAAAGGAAAATACTCCTGCAACGTCGTACTACGACAATCCTTTTACGATGCCGGAATATGGTATAATGAGCTGGTGGTCATATGGCAACTGGATCCTGTACCTTTCAGAGCGTCCTGTAGTCACGAATAATTTCCAGGCTGGTATGGAAGATGCAGGACGTTTTTTTATTGAATCCAATGCATCCGGGGCAAGGTCGATATTGGATGCCAGGAACGTCAGGTATATTGTTACGACTGCTGAAATGGTATACGGAAAAAACGAGAATATTGCATTGGCTGCAGGTGAGAACCCCCAGGACTATACCATGCAAAGTGATACGTTAAAAACGACCACAATGTATAGATTACATATTGGTGATGGGGCAGGACTGGGTCATTATCGTTTATTGTATGAATCCAAAGCTCCACAGGTATTCCTTAATATCAAAGGTGTGAAAATATTTGAGTATGTGAATGGTGCGAATATCACTGGACAGGCTTCACCACATGAAGTGGTGGTAGCATTCACAAATATTACTACGAATCAAAACAGGGTATTTACCTACTTTAATACCGTTGAAGCTAATGAGACTGGCTGGTATACTATCACGGTAGCATATCCCACACCTGATTCGGCGTATTTGAGAAATAAAGTAGAACCGTATAAGATCATCAATTCACGTAATATTCTCATAGATGAAGTCTCTGTTCATGAAGATGATATCATTCATGGCAGAGATGTTGTTTGATGAAATAGAATGGTTCAGATTGAATTAATTGTTCATTCTTTTCCCGCCTATCGTATCCAGGAAAAAAGAATACCATAGTAGTTATTTATTTTGTTCCTTCTGATTCAATTCGATGAGAGCCTCTCTGAGTTCATGGTGAATATTGAAAGGAAGTTTGCCGTTGACTCTGTACGAACACCATACATAATAGCCTATGACATAAAATCCTAAAAACATAAATAAAATTCCCAGCAATTCCGGGACATCAACGATGGAATTAAGAAATATTGAAATGATAGGAATAACAATAATCGGGGCGAGTCCTATGATCCATGTGTCTTCAATGTTAAAAATTTTGAACTTATCTGTGAGATAGAACCACCATCCAAAAAAGAGAATCGGTATAACATAGGGCACTATAGTTATAAGCTGGCTGACCTCAATGAAATAGATGAAAATGGATACTGTGATCAGTACAAGAAATATATTGCCTAGTATGAATTTTTCAGAAATACTGGCATTCGACGTCGAAGGGCTTTTCATCTGAACATGTTCTATGCCGGATTCGATATTCTCTACCTTGTTTAATAATATTTTCAGCCCGGATGAAAAATCTTTAACATCCACCTGTGTCTCAGCAAGAACATTGACAAGCGGGTCCAGACGTCTATAAATACCATTTTCGAACGAAGAATCCAGAAGTTCATCAAGATACAGCACCTTTCTGTAAATTCTGACTGCATAAATAAGAGTAAAAGCTCCGATACTTAGAAAAAGCATTCCTACTATCACATCGAGGATTGAACTGGAAATGAATCCTGAAATAAGAGAAAACAAAGACCATATAATTAAAAAAACTGCCGCTATTATTGTGCTATAAAGACCTAATTTTTCCAGTGTCGTTAAATGGTTGGCCATTGTACCTCAATCAATTTTTTAAATAGTAGTGAAATCACATCAGCAATTGTCGGGATACCTCCTGCCTCTCTTACCGGGGCAGAAGAGATATTTGATGATTTTTCCAACGCATCAAGAATTTCACTATCAGGTTTAGTTGTGAAGCTCAGCCCGTATTCACCATGACAGAGAACACATAAACTGCTCAGATTTTCATGAGAACCATGTGGACCATTGGGATGGCAAACATTGCAATCAGTAGTGTTCGGTCGTATCAATCGTTCTTTCGCAACATGGCAAACATCGCATTTTTTATTACTGTGAAGGAAATGAATATCATTGTCCCCTAATTGTTCGACAATTCCAACATGGCACCGGATACAGGGGCTATTGCCATGGATCTCCTGTACTTTCTGAATGTCAACTTTTAAATCCCAGTCATTGTTCTCCAGATAGTGACATTTACACTGGATTCCATACGCCCTCTCAATTTCGATGAGCGAAAAATGACACTGAAAACATTTTGCTCCACCATGCCGCAGATCACCTGACCATCCGGGTCTTTCATACGGAAAGGTATAATCGGGGGTATCTTTTTCAATTGTGCCTGCTGCTGACGATGATGGCGTTTCAATTACCATGAGCAGTGAAATAACCATTATTAATACTACGAATGTGAAACCTGAATTCTTCATGATGCCCTTTCTATAATTGCATTTATTAAATATAATTATGCCTATATATTCTGGTTTAATAATATATGTTATTGTAACTATTAACCTTTTCACTATACAGGTTTGGTATGTGAATTCGATTGATTTTCCCACAAGGCCGGAGTGAATCGATATATTTATCTATGTGACTTAATAATTCTAATGTGTGAATACCAGATATATCATCTTTGCAGGAGTGGCATTAATAATAATATTTATCTTTGGCATAAATTTCTTTGATGCTTCCGAAAAGGTGCCAATAGTAAAGGCAACATTTGAATTTATTGAAGTTGACAATGAAATCCTCGTCATCGATAAATCGGTAGGACAGTCACAGACGCCGTATCTGAAGCGACCTCAATCAGAATTGCAGGACTATCCTTTGATAGCTTCGCATGCAGCTATAAATGGAATTTATTATACTGATTGGGGGATTATGAATTATGATGGACCAGGGGAATATGAAATTCTCATGGGATTTCGGGATGAAAAATATCCCATATCAAATGATACTATTATGGTTATTACGTATATCTATGATGAGAATGGGACTGTAATATTCAGGGATAAAAGTGAGTTTTACTGGAAATAAAAACGATATATTTTTGGAATATTATATGTAACGATTTTACAGTAAGAATTATTGGATCTCACCGGAAAATACGTCTCTAATTATCGTGTTTTGATTCAATACAATTAATATTTTTATATTTATATATTTTTTAAGAATCGGTGACAATTTCGATAATTATATATTCTATGAAAATAACATATATAACATTAGTTTGGGTTAATCCCAGATGGAATAGGAGAATGAATATGAATAAGATTGGACTCGTAGTTGCAGCTATAGTAGCTGTAGGAATGTTTGCCCTGCCAGCAACCCTGGCATACTTTGACGGGCAGCACGTTTTTGTTGCAGGAGAAGATGTGGATTGTACAAAATGTCATACTTCCATTAATGACGAATTCTATATTGCGAATAATGTAGGATTAAAACCACACCAGACCATTGACTGTCGTGACTGTCATGTCACAACGGCAATGGGTGGTACTAATATTAATCAGAACCCATCAACCAAAGAAGGTCACGCATCAACAGCTGTGGAATGTATGGACTGTCATAACAGTCAATTGGGTATACAACAGGCAGGACCAAATGGTAATCACGATATCACTGATCCAACAGCAGCACACAATGCCTGGTATCAGGCTGCACTGGCAAACAGCGACACAACGCTGAAGAACGGTGCAAATGAAGTTTGTATAGCATGTCATACCCATACAGCTGTGACAATTCAGTGGATTGGAGGAGCCTCCAATATGACTTACAACCAGTCTACTGGTACGTTCTCAAACTCAAATGATGCTGGCAGAACATTGAATGCAACGGTATAGAAACATAAATCGAGATTGGAATTCTAAATAAAAGGTTGGGGTCTCACAGACCTCAACTATTTTTTTTTTAAATGAATCTGTTCTTCGTAATTTTTTGGATTTTTTTTCTGATATGTTTATTTGCTCTTTTCTATAATCGAAATAACAATGGAACAACATATCTTCGGCCTTTTCTATTTCTCCAGAGACGATACCACCGTAATTCGAGAAAAAAAAAGATTGACCAGATACGATCAAAATGTCACTCTCCTGATAAAACGTTCGTATTGATCGCTGAGATAGGATTCATAGCGGTGAATATACTTATTGCTTATATGCTGTTGTCTCATATCCTGTTATTTGCTGCGGTTATGACAGGGAGCATGACCGGCACAGTAAATAAGGGCGACCTTATTTTAATGACCTCGGTGGGAGATATTGAGGTTGGAGACATTATTATGTTCGATCCGCCCCAATTACCATATCCTGTGACCCATAGGGTCTATGACATTACACCAATTGGAATAAAGACCAAAGGAGATGCCAGGAATGAACCGGACAGTTGGACCATCCAGGAAGAGGATATCCTTTCCCGGGCCATCATACTGTTCGAAAAACCCATCGTTATCCCGGATGTCGGCAATTATTTTATTGTCGGGGACGAATTCGAACAGAAATCAACCATCAATACTGATTATGGAGACGAATACGGCATTGCCAAAAAATTATTTGCCATGGTACGTTCATATGGGGTAGTGATATTTATCCTAGTACTGCTATATTCAGTATTAGATATATTTAAAGGCGGTTGAATTGAAAAAACTTGTATTGTTTCTCATTGCCATAGCATTAATTGCCATTCCCAATACCATGTCTTACTTCTCAGGACAGCACTCCTATGAAACAAAAAATTGTGTGGCATGTCATCCCGGTATAGAACAGGATGTCAGGCAGGGAAATACTGTTATGGCAACATATGAATGCATTCTGTGCCATTATTATATTTCGATCACTGATCCATCCTTCCTGGGGCATACTTCCGTCAATAATGCATGCGACGATTGTCACCCTGATGTCGATGACCAGTTCATCTCACAGAACGATTCCCACAAGAACTTTTATCAGACGGCAATCCTTGATAATTCCATGTTATCCGCAAATGAGGCCTGTCATATGTGTCACAGTGATTCCAATAAAAGCTTTGTGTATTCGAGGCCCGAATTCATTGAATACGAAGTGGTCAATGATAGTGGCACCTGGACAATCCAGAATTTTCAGGAAGGAACGAGAACAACCTATAATGCCGTTCTAAATGGCAATAATGGATTACATACCATTCAAAGCGGAGCTGATGTAGGTTGCACTGAGTGCCATACTGATATAACCACAGCGATTGGTGCAGGAGGGCATTATCCTGTGAACACCACATTCCATTCTGTATCATCGAACTGTATTTTTTGCCATGACAACTATGGTCCGGTGGGACGTATCCAGCATGCATCAAACTCATCAACGTGTGTCAGTTGCCATTCCACCCATAATGCCAGTATTATAGGGTCGATCAACAATTATCCGTTAAACATTAAGGGAAATATTTGTCTTGGATGTCATAAGACTTCAGTTCCTTATGTACCTGCAAACAATACGACAACGAATTTCAAAGTGTATCTTGAACCCGGTTCAGATGTCATTATAACATAACTGATTGTAATCCAGGGTACATTATCGTTAAAAATAAGTGTCAAATGATTGTCATTTTCGTCTTTTGTTAAGATGTCGTGAGATCATCACCATGGCAAATATGACAACCGATCCTGATATCGACGGAATAGAAAAACCATTATCGCTCTTGGTTTCATTGGTTGTATCATTTAAATTATCAGGAGATCCTCCATCCTGTACAACGATCACTTTCTTAAATTCTTTACCCTGGATCTTTGCCTGATATATTCCTGGCGTATCTATGGATATGTTAAATTGAACTATTTCAGACTGTCCATATCCTAATGAAACATTCCTGGTAACCTTAACTTCATCATTTAGCAGTAAAACTACTGGCAGAGTGCCATTCTCACCTGTGTTGAACACCCCTACAGAAACCGTTACATTTTCGCCTTTAAAATACTTTATCCTATCTACCTGAAGTTCATTATAAATGAATTCGGTAGGCTTCATAGGAATTGCTTCAACTTCATAGCTCGCATTCTTTGAGCCAAATTCCAGATTATTATTACCCGGATTGGATTGAATTATTGAAAAATATACCTCGTTGATCGTATTGGGCTGTAAATTAAAACTAACCTCTGGAATCGTTTTTCCATTTAATACTGGTGTTATGCTGTCCTTAACACTGACCGGATTTTCATTCGCAATTAACACTTTTACATTCACCCCAGATTCAGGTGGCACATGTTCGGGCACGATGATCTCTTTGACAAAATACGGCTTTGCCGACCTATCAATAATTATCTCGAGTTCTTTTTCAACTACAAGAGCATGACTGCGGGGAATCAGCAAACCTTCATCGATCAAAGTGTCTTCATCATAGGTTGAAAAGAATTCTTCCAGATGATTAACCTCGCTATCACTCATCCTGGGATCGATTGCTGTAATAAACTTTTTCGTAGCATATGTATTGTTCGTTCTATCCATCTGGAATATCTTGATACTATATTCTCCATCTATCCACTCGGGAGGTATCTTTTTTGTAAAAAAAGCCGATGTTTCCTTACCATACGTCCTTGACCGGTCCTTTTGTATCTGGATATGCACAGGATTATCGTTCGGGTCTTTTATCAGGAACAGGTAATCATAAGCCACGATACGATTAAAGTTATATTGAAGGTTCCTGTGCGAGTATACATTAATAGTACTGCCCGGTACATACACATTGCTATCGCGGGGTGTTTTACCGTCAGAAAGAGTGAAGTATATAGTTTCAGTGTAGTTCGTAGCATCAACTAATGGTGCTAATAATAGCATTATGAACAATATTCCAATAAGGGCTGATTTTCTACTCATTTTCGGTAATTGCCATCAATAAATTATTAACGCATAAATAGATATTGTTTTGAAAACACCATGTAAATAATCATTATGATACAAATTTATGCAGTCTATTGTGCCTGTTTATCGATTGAAATGTACATTAAAATAGTATGGAATATATATATATATATGTATTTCGATTAGTTTAGAGAAAAATGTATCGAAATTGAGTAACGTTTCAGAGATTGTCGCAAAAGTCCTAAACTTCTCTTAAGTTAATGCACTGTACCAGGAATTCAGCTGGAATAAATAAACAGCCATGATCAACACCACACCCATAATGATATTTGAGCCCCCTGTCCTTGCACCGAATTTATAGTGAGATGCTACTCCTGATGAGCCGTGGCACATGGGAAGCCCACCCAGTGGGGCCGATACCAGGTTTACGATGCCAGTGGATACTGCCAGGTTGCCAGGTTTGATGTCTCGGAAATACAGGTCACTTAGAAGGAGTGAGGTCCCGAATATTGCATTGACGAAGGTGAACGGTATGTTTGGAGGTATTGTTTTCTCCCTGTTTGCCCTCTCAGGATTCAAACAGCTGGCACCGGGAACCAGCCTGTCAGTATTCACTGCACTTCACACGTCCTTTGGTATCTGGTAACTGCGCAAGTTCTACAGGCAATGCCTGACCTTATAACAGTTAAACATTCAAATCCAGCCGTAGGTTGTTCGAAAACTACATCGACCTAAAAAAATGAGCTTGACGCTGCCCTCTTTGAGAGCAACGTCCTCAATGTGCTCTTTTATTGTCCTATGTGAAGGTTCTATTCCATCAGGACAGCTTCTGCTTCTTCCCTGAAGGAATCCATAATGTAGGGAATACCTGAAACCTTTGCAGCCTCTTCGGTCAGGCAGGTAACATCTTTCCGTGAAATAGTAGAAAGGTTAAAGTTCCTGCTGCCGGCCATGATCTGCTGCAGTCCGGTCCTGGTCTTCTGGGCATAACTGTAGATACCCAGGGCCCCCAGAGGGATGTCCTTGATATCGCTGCCGAACCGGTCAACCAGTTCCTCATAATGAACAAAAATCTCCTCGGGCCTTCGTCCGTACTGGGACACGGTCTTGGGCAGGTCATCCTCTTGGATCCATTTGCTAATGTTCTTGCCAACCATGCCCGGTATCATCAATCCGCGGCCCATGCATACCGCTTTCACATCAGGTGCGCCCATCGCAATGGCCTTGAATACGCCGTCCTCGCTTGAGAACCCGCCAGCCATTGCCAGGTCAGGTACTCTCTTACCCCGTGTCTTGAGGATCTCTGCGAACTGGTGGACCTGAGCTTGGAGATAGAATGTAGGCGTACCCCATTCGTTCATCATCGGCCAGGGGCTCATGCCGGTACCGCCCGGTGCACCATCGAAAGTGAGCAGGTCGATCTTTGCCTCAGAACTGTATGCCAGTGCCATGGCAGTCTCCACCATTGGGTAGGCTCCGGTCTTAAGTGTGATACGCTTGAATCCAAGGTCGTGCAGCCTGTCGATCTCTTCCATGAAACCTTCTTTGGTAACAAATCCCAGGCGGGAATGCCTCTCGAACTCGCGAATGGCACCTATCTTATATGCTTCTTGTATATCATGGGCTTCAGGATCAGGAGTAACTAAATATCCCCGCTTCTTAAGCTCAATTGCCTGTTCGATCTCTTTCACTTTAATCTCGCCGCCTATGCATTTTGCACCCTGGCCCCATTTGAGTTCGATGGTTTCCAGGTTGTGTTTACTGCTCACATATTCGGCTACACCCAGACTGGTATCTTCCACGTTCATCTGGACCAGTATCTCACCGTATCCATCATGGAACTTATTGTAGGTCTCGATCCTGCGGTCCATCTCCGGGGATTTGCTTATCTTACCTTTTGCATTGAGTTCCAGTTCGGGGTCAATGCCGCAGACGTTCTCGCCGCATACCAGGGTGATGCCTGAGATGGCTGCACCCACTGCGAAATGTTCCCAGTTCTTCCGTGCGATGTCAGTGGAACCCAGTGCGCCTGTAAAAATGGGTACTTTCATCTTCACCTTATGGTCCCAGCCGTATTCGGTCTCTGTATCCACGTTAGGGAAAAAAGCTGTATCCGGTCCCGGCTCTACTCCAGCGGGCAGACCGAATGCACCCACTGCATATCCATGGATATTCACGTGGGAATAGTCGATTGGGTAGTTCTTATCTGCTCCTGCTGTACTCTCTCCAAAGGGTCCGGGGTAAAGTACTTCCCTGCCCCTGAATGTAGCTTTGAATATCTCGCAGTTGCCCCTGCATCCATCGATACAGCGGGTGCATATTCCTGATACCGGAGCCACGCTTCTCGAGCGGTTTGATGTTCCGGTAGCTTCATTTGCGTTTGGTGTTCTAAGATTCACGATTCTGCCTCCTGCCTATTGTTATTGCGGATATGGCTTTTCATGTTAGAATTTCCAGCATAACCCTTGCAGCCCCATTGAAATGTAACGGATTTAATTTACCCCATAATTGTAGATTATTGAGTAAGACCGAGTTCAATTAAAAGGCTGGAGTTTAATGAGATAGGGGAAATTTCCATGATTTGGTGATGTCCTATTACTAGGTAGCCGACATCTGACTAGTGTATTATAATATTTAAACATATCGTTAAGATTAGTAATGTATTAATATTAATTAAAAGAAGTAAATT
>JAMJFV010000189.1 GCA_023544495.1 ANME-2 cluster archaeon | reverse complement strand
ATGTAGGTTTTTTCAAAAAATAGGACGTTTTTCAGTTATCTTTGAAAGTCAAGTTTGAAATTATAATTCTCTGGTTTGCTATAGTGCTCACTATTCAACAGTTCTGGAAGATCAATAAGAAATCATCGTATCTGCTTATGCCATATTTATTGTGGGTAACCTTCGCGGCAATTCTTAATTTTGCTATTTGGAGACTTAATCTCTGATCGACAAAAAAATATTCATTAAGAACTTCACCCTACTGCCGCCTTTGGGATGCAAACTTTTCTGAACCTCTTCAAATCCAATTTCCAATACATCCGGAATTGTCATTATTCCTTTCTGACCCAACAATCCAGTAAAACCTCAATTCAGCCCTTCTTTCCCGGTGGCCAGTTCTTTTCCATCCAGGGGGGTATCTGCCCGCTGTCCTGGGGTCCAACCATTACCTTCAGACCGGTAGCGTCTTCAAGGTCGCCCTGCAATCTTGCACCCAGACCCGGCAGGATTATCGTGTTATGACTGGTCTTCTCACTGAAATCGAAACCATCCTTCTTGAACTCATCATTGATCTTCTGGCCTGTTAATTGACCACCTGCCACCGCAGCTTCAACTCCCAGACCATCAGTATCAGCAGCCAGCAGCCAGCAATCAATACCATTACTGGCCAGGTCGCTTTCAACCGTATAGTATGTCAGTGCAAAGTTGGTGGTAACGATAACGGGCGAATCCTTGCCTGGAGAACCCACCTCATACACCTTGGGCTCCACCTTGACAGGTGTCCTCGGGTCAGTATAAATGGTATCCCGGATATGCATCTCGGGCAGCAGGGCATACGGTTCGATGCTGTGCAATATCATGATATCCCCGTACCGGACAGAGAATACGGTAGCCAGCACAGTTTCCCAGTAGCTGGAAGAAACTGCATCCCCGCCGGTCAGATATGCGGTCATGGGCACGGACATAAGCGGGATAGCCACATCACGCTGGCCTTCCTTAATGCCGGCACGCCTTAACTTCAGGAAATTCTCAAAAGACTCCCGTAACATAGGACCCTGTGGATTTGTACCAGGGTCAAGTATCAGGTCCTGCCGTCCCATCTCAAGGAACGTACCTGCCAGGCTGTTCAAGGTATCCAGGTCGTTGGGTGCGAACAGCACCACCGGCACATCGTATTCAAGCACCAGGTCTGCCACAGCTTGCCAGTTATCCTTTGTAGCCGCATACAATAGCGGCCGCCTCTCAGCCGCAACCTCAAGGCCAGCATTCAGTACTTCAGGGTCAAAGCTGCATAATATAATCGGCAGTTCTGTCGTTTCCATCACCTTTGAGACCGCGGTCCTGAACGTACCCGGGTCGCCCGAAGTAGAACGCACGGCGATCATGTCCAGTTTCAAGAACCGTCCTACATAGAACTTTTTGAAATCCCTGATGAAAGTGACCCTTTCTACCAGTTCAGCCTCTGGCATGGTATCCCATACATCGATGGCAAATGCCGGCTGGTTAAAGAATGTCAATTGATGCCGGTACAGCACATCATCACCGCCTACTGTCACAGTATGCTCACCCACACCGATAGTGACCTCCCGTATCTCGGGAGCCATCAGTTCACCGAGTTCCAGATACTTTTTCTTGTACTTGTCCTCGAGCAATGGTGTACAATCCTCAAGTTTCAGTGAGCGGTCAATGACATGGGAACCGAACGCCATGCAGGTGGCCTCACCGCACACACCGCAATTGGTCTGGGGCAGGTACTTGTAAACTTCAAGGGGACTGTTTATTTTCATTTTTCACACCTCCGCTGTGACCCAGCTGGATATATCCACTGCGTCCCTTTCAAGAGAACCGTGCAGGCTCTGGGTAATCTCTTTTAACACGGCCACGGAACCGGGATGCATCATCATGAACAGGTCATTACCCGCCAGAGCAAGAGCCAATCCGGTCACGATCTCCCATATGGGACCTCTGTATTCCCTGGGTCCCCAGTCACTATCCTCTTTCAAAGGCGACCTGACCATCCATGATTCCCTGGCACCCCAGGCATTGGTGGTGCCGCTGCTCATCGGGAAAGAAAGTTCGTTATCCCCGTTAAGACCCGCAAGGCGGATGCGCTCCATATTGGTATACGCATAATCCAGGCCGTATCCCAGTGCAGCAGTGGTCGGGTCCATGATAATATCCTCACGCTTCACATTGCACTGCTTCATGAGCTTGCGGTTCAACTCCTTCTGTGCATTGATCTCAAGCTGTGTCCACGACAGCACAACATGACCGTACTGGTTTGCAGCCTTTGCAATGCGTTCGTAATCCAGGTTCAAACTGGCACTGGCCAGCAGTACCCTTTCACCCTCAGCCACTTCGGCCGCCTTTTCAAGAACTTCGGGGTCCTTGTCAGGATTTCCACTGCCCCCTATTACGATAGGCACATCAACTGCCTGCAGCACGTCAGCTACGGTCTCAGCAGCTTCTTTTGCTGATGTATCTTTGATGTTAGGGTCTGTACTGATAAGATGAATGGTCACCATGTCTGCATTGAAGTCCCTGACCACTTTTTTAGCCCATTCGGCCGGACTATCGATGACATCCTCGTAATTGACCTTGACAGCCTTTGCCATCCCGATAGGCATATCGAAAACGTCCATGGTGATGTAATTGCGGTGAGGCATGGGACTATCGAAATAATAAGGCAGCGCATTCTCCCCACCAATCGTAATGGTAGTTCCCCTGCTTCCGCCATCTGCTGATGTGGCGCCCAGGACGACTTTCTGGATAGGGTTCTTCCACTCTTCGATCCTGGCCACCTGAAATGTAGATCGTAATAGTTCCTGTGGTCTGGCAGCACCGGGAACTCCCGCCCGGGCCATTGACCCGAACAACTGGTCTACAGGATAACCCATTAACCTTGAAATGTTTATCAGGTGCTGGGCAATCTGTGCGGTTTCATGTCCGAGCATATATGCCAGTTGTGGATTGAGCCCGCCAGTTGCATCCATTTCCAGTTCAATGTCACCTTCAATGGTTACACCTTCCAGGGCTTCCACGTCCATACCATTGAACAGGCTGCCCAGTTCAGATAACTTGATCTTTTTTGACATAGTGATTTCACCTTATTTCATTCTATTCTTCATGGATAATTGAAAACCTGTTCTGTTAAATCCCTAATTTCATAATAACGTTTTCCATTTCAATCACCGCAGGTGATGTCGAAGACAGGTCGATAAGTGGTTTTCCGTTCAGGTCGAACCGTGCAATCTCATCATCAAATGGTACCATACCTGCAACCTCCAGTCCCAGTTCCCGGGCATATTCATTAAGACGCTCCCGATTTTGCGGTGTCACCTTATTGAGTATCACGTGCATCTTCCTGACCTTCAGGTCAAGTTCTTTCACAAGGTCCCGTATCCTCTCGGCAGTCTGGAGCCCCCGCCTTGAACCATCGGTTACCACCACAAGCTCGTCAACATCCCTGATAATGCCCCGGCTCAGGTGTTCCAGTCCGGCAGCTGTATCAATAATGGTCAGGTCATAGTTCTTCACTACCCTGTCCATGATACTGCGCAGCATATTATTGGCAAAACAGTAACATCCAGCCCCTTCAGGCCTTCCCATCACCAGCAGGTCATACCCGTGCCGCTCGGCAAGCACACTGTATATCTTTGACTCCAGCAAACGTTCCTTATCTGTA
>JAMJFV010000188.1 GCA_023544495.1 ANME-2 cluster archaeon | reverse complement strand
CAAGACCAACGCTATGTCCTGTGAAACCTGACGTGCCGAGATTCAGGAAAGCTTTCCCTACCGGAATGTGGATGGGTATATGCGAGGAATGTACCAACGCCACCCATAATGCCAATGGGACCCGTGTTGAAGGAGAAGGAAAAAAATGTGACCTGTGCAGCAAGAAAGGTGAAAAACTGTATAGTGTGGGAATAAAAGTCCCGGATTTCAGTGAGCCTTATTACAGGGAGAAAGAAGTAAAGCTTTGTGAAACCTGTCTGGATGCGGCAGAAGTTACCTACGGTAAACGACAGGAAGAAAAGGTGGCTGGCAAAGGTCATCATTAGATAATCTATATATAATGGGGCATATTGCCCCTATTGTTATTTATCCCGCCTGTTTCTTATTTTACATGTAGTTCTATCATGCTCAATTTCGTAATAATTTACATTTCTCGCTACGACATTAACGTTGATACGTCTATGAACACTTTTATGTAGATGTGTCAATTTCCAGACTATTGCCTGTATTAGAAGATGGATATGCACTATTTACCGATTTTGAGGTGGGAGGTTAGGTATCTTATAATCCCGGTAACCATTAAGAATCCACAAACCATTGACAGATAGCCAATATGTTAGAAACCATTCCGCTTTATGCCAGTTTATTTTTCACAAGCTTCCTTGCATCCACCATAGTTCCCCTCGGTTCAGAAGGATTGGTAGTGTACCTTATCACGCAAGGCCACAACATTGGGATCGTTGTTGGTATAGCTTCAATAGGGAATTACCTTGGTGCATGCACCACGTATCTGATGGGTTGGGTGGGGCGTGAAAAATATCTCGAAAAATACCTGCGAATGAAGCACAGTGAACTGGAACGAGGTGAACACATATTCGAAAAGTATGGGCCTCCAATATTATTGTTCACATGGGTTCCGCTTGTCGGGGATGCCATAGCTGCAATCGGTGGTATATTCAAACTTAATTTTGTCGTTTTTTCAATATATGTGTTTATAGGAAAATGTGTACGATATTTAGCTGTAGCATATCTGGCCGGATTGATATGAACCAGATATCAGCCTCATGCCCCGTTTAGCGTGAACTCTTCCACCCACTGGAAGCCGAACTCGTTCATATAATCGCAGCAGACCTTCTCGAACTCCCTGCGCTTTTGTGTGAGTTTTGCACGGATATCACGTTTGGGATTATCCTCTTTAAGCATATTAGATGATATATCCCGGTCAGGAGATAAGATTAATTGAACCCTGCTCATATACGAGAGGTCATGAAAAAAGTACTCTTCCTGTGCGTAGGCAACTCCTGCCGCAGCCAGATGGCAGAAGGATTTGCACGATATCATGGCTCAAGTATACTGGAAGCCCACAGTGCCGGCACCATGCCCGCATCTTTTATAGCACCCAGAGCAATAGAGGTCATGGCCGAGAAAGGAATTGATATCTCGCACCAGAGCCCGAAACCGCTTGATCCGGCCCTCCTGCCTGACTATGACATTCTCATTTCCATGGGCTGCGGGGTGCAGGATACCTGTCCGGCCGTGTGTCTGAAAGACTTCACAGACTGGGGGCTTGATGATCCCATAGGCCAACCTGTTAAGAAGTACAGGGAAGTGAGGGATGAGATTGAAAAGCTGGTACTGAGATTGCTGGAAAAATACGTGAATCAGCCCGAAATGATGAAAAAGTAAAAAGTAGAAAGGGAATGTACGTTCTACCCGTGATAGTACGTGGGCTCATCAGGCTTCTTCTCTACCTGTTTGCCCTTAAAATTAATAGCTGGCAACGGCACAGCAGGCGGCAGACCCAGTGTTTTTGACATGGTCAAAGCCAGGGGTGCCAGATTGCTCACCATGGTATTGGCGATCTCATTTTGCACATTGGTCGGTGCAGACCCACCGGTCCATTCCTTATGCATAGCCTCCAGGTCACCTTCCTGGTAATAATCCGTGCTGCCTTCAAACCTGATATAACCGATATTCGGATTCAGGTAATTGATGGACATGGCATACTCCAGTTTTATGACCTGTTTTTTACCAAAAGGAGTGTTCTGCTCAACCAACACGGGATTTCTTATGTTGATATCAAAATTAATATTAATACTCTTCTGCTGCCTGGCACTCTCAGCACCGGCAAACGATTTTGATTCGATCTGATTTACCTGAAAACCTATTATCATGCTTTTTCACCATACTAAAAATAAAGGGTAAGAATAATAAAGATTGGGTTATTCCCAATCCTGTCTCAATTACCGGCCTGAAAAGACCTGCGGTAAGAACCACAATAAAAACGCCTAGGTGGTCAGTACAATCTCTATACTGATATCTTTTGGAACCTGTATACGCATGAGTTGCCTCAAGGCCCGCTCGTCTGCATCCAGGTCAATAAGCCGTTTGTGCACCCTCATCTCCCAGTGGTCCCAGGTGGAAGTGCCTTCTCCGTCCGGACTTTTCAAGGTTGGAACCATCAGTTTCTTTGTAGGCATGGGTATCGGACCTGATATGTTCACACCGGTCTTTGTTGCAATACTCTTTACCTGTTCACATACACTATCCAGGGTTGACGGTATTGTCCCGGTTAATCGAATTCTTGCTTTTTGTGCCATTAATGAATCTCCAATATTAAAAAAGAGATGGGTGAGGCCTTATGGCCTCGCCTTTATACTAATGACCATGCCAGCTGCAACGGTCTGTCCCATATCACGGATAGCGAAGCGTCCGAGCTGTGGGATCTCCTTCACATTCTCAATGACCAGAGGCCTGGTGGGCTTTACGGTCACGATAGCTGCATCGCCAGCTTTAATGAATGCCGGGTTCTCTTCCTTCACTTCACCGGTCTTGGGGTCCAGTTTCTTGTCAATTGACATAAGGGTACACGCAGTCTGCGCCGTGTGACAGTGGAACACAGGTGTGTAACCAATTGATATGGCAGAAGGATGCTGAAGCACAACGATTTGCGCTGTGAACTCTTCAGCCACAGTAGGTGGTTTTGAAGCAGGACCGCATACATCGCCTCTTCTTACATCATTCTTTCCAATACCCCTTACGTTCCAGCCGATATTATCGCCGGGTTTGGCCTGGGGTTGTTCTTCATGATGCATCTCAATGGACTTGACCTCACCTGTAGCACCGCTTGGACTAAATGTTACCGTGTCCCCTTTCTTCATAATACCGGTCTCGACACGACCTACCGGTACCGTACCGATACCGCTGATAGTGTAAGCATCCTGTACCGGGATACGCAGTGGCAGGGATGTTGGCATCTCGGGTTCCTTCAGATCGTCGAGTGCTTCAAGGATTGTTGCCCCTTTATACCATTTGGTATTCTCGCTATGGGCTGCAATATTGTCACCTTTGAAAGCAGATGTTGGAATAAAGTTCATATCAGCTGGTTTGAATCCTACCATCTTAAGTAATGCGCTGACATCTTCTTTGGCCTTGTTGTATTTTGCTTCATCGTAGTTGATCTCATCCATTTTGTTGATTGCAATGATCAACTGGTTGATACCCAGTGTCCGGGACAGGAACACGTGTTCCTTGGTCTGGGCCTGTACACTGTCCTTACCAGAAACCACAAGGATTGCAGCATCTGCCTGGGATGCACCTGTTATCATGTTCTTAACAAAGTCACGGTGACCGGGACAATCTACCACGGTAAAATAATACTTGTCAGTATCAAATCGCTGGTGTGCG
>JAMJFV010000187.1 GCA_023544495.1 ANME-2 cluster archaeon | reverse complement strand
CGTGACGCTGCGGGATAATACTGAGAGGCGGGAGACTGTGGAGGTGGGTGCTAATATGCTTGCGGGGAGTGAGCCTGGGAGGATCGTGGAGTGTGCCAGGATAATGATGGAGAGGGGGCGAACCTGGGTGAATCCGTTAGGGGATGGGATGGCAGGGGAGAGGATAATGCGGGTTATGGAAATGGGTTTAGGGAAATTATATAAATGGTTAGCGAATCATGGTACAATAACAAAATTTAGTGATTTCAACAAATTTATTAGACGCAGATTAACGCTGATTTACGCAGATTTATGGTTGCATCAGCATCATGGAAATAATTGGAAAAAAGGACAGTGCCAAGTGTAGGGGGATATTATAAAAAATTGGCAAATCATTAAAAATCATAGGGAGGAATTAGAATAGAAACCAATAGAATACTGGTTACTGGTGGTGCAGGATTTATCGGGACAAATCTTGTCAATGAACTGCAAAACAGAGGACATGAAGTTCTTGCCCTTGATTATTTCAATACTGAAAGGGACAATTACATCCGGGCAAATGTGAAGAACATCAGGCAGCTGGAAAGGGCATTCAATGGTAAAAAATTCGACTATGTCTACCATCTTGCTGCTGAATATGGCAGGTGGAACGGTGAAGATTATTATGAGAATCTGTGGGAGACAAATGCCATCGGCACCAAACACATGCTCCGGCTTCAGGAGAAGCTGAAATTCAGGATGATCTTTTTTTCCAGTGCCGAAGTGTATGGGGATTATAATGGTACCATGACAGAAGATGTGATGGAGAAAAATCCTATCATCGATACCTACCAGATGAACGATTATGCGATCACGAAATGGGCAGGGGAATTGATGTGCATGAACTCGGCCAAGATGTTCGGTACGGAAACTGTGAGGGTAAGACCTGTCAATTGCTATGGTCCGGGGGAGCATTATACTCCGTACAGGGGATTTATTCCAAAGTTCATCTATCACTCTTTACATGACAGGCCTTATGTTGTTTATCGAGGCCATAAACGGATAATCGATTATGTTGGGGATACTGCTGCGACGTTTGCCAATATAGTGGATAATTTCATTCCAGGCGAGGTATATAATGTTGCGGGAAAACCTGAATGGGAGAGGGATATCAAGGAATATTCAGATATAATCCTGAATACCGTTGGAAAGGATGATTCTCATGTAACCTATGAAGAGGCAGAACCCTTTACCACAAATATTAAGACGATAGATTGTTCAAAGGCAATAAGGGACTTGAAACATGACCCTAAGGTCACTCCTGAAGAGGGTATAAGAAAAACAGTTGAATGGATGAAATGGTATTACAGGATAGGTGATTGAAGTGGAAGATGTGTATTCAGAATATGAGGGAAAAGTAGTATTAGTAACCGGCGGTGCCGGATGTGTCGGGAGCAACCTGTGCAGGAAGTTAGCAGAATTGAATGCGAAGAAGGTCATTATTCTGGACAATCTGTCTTCTGCATACGAATGGAATATTCCCAAAGCAGATAATGTTGTTTTTATCAAAGGGGACATTCTTGATGATGAAATGCTGAAGCGTGCGTATAAAAATAAACCTGATTATGTGTTCCATCTGGCTGCCCATTTTGCGAACCAGAATTCTGTGGATAACCCTGAGACCGACCTGATGATTAACGGGATAGGGACGTTGAAGGTCTTACAATATGCCCAGCTTGCGGGTGTGGAACGATTCGTTTATTCATCTTCCGGCTGCGGGGTTTACGGACTCGAATCAAAAATGCCTTTTGAGGAACATGATGTTTCTATCAGCCTGCACACGCCATACCAGGTAACAAAACTGCTTGGTGAACTATATACTAATTACTTCCATAACCTGTATGACCTGCCTGTTGTCAATGCCCGATTCTTCAATGTATTCGGACCCGGGGAAGTGCCGGGAAAATACCGCAATGTCATTCCTAACTTCATGTACTGGGCTATGAACAGCCTGCCGCTTCCGATCACGGGTGACGGGACCGAGACCAGGGACTGGACCTATGTTGATGATATTATCAATGGCCTGCTGGCCATGGGGATAAAAGAAGAAGCAATTGGAGAGGCCATTAATCTGGGTTCTGGCCAGGACCAGAGGGTGATTGATATGGCAAATATTGTAAATAGGCTTACTTACAACGATTCTGGCATTTCTTTTATAGAGAGAAGGGACTGGGATGTTAAAACCAAGCTTCTTTCATCCATCGATAAAGCAAAGAAACTGCTGGATTACCAACCACAGATGAAATTCGAGGATGGATTGGAAAAGGTGCATGAGTGGTTTGTTGAGAACCGGGATGATATAAAAAGAAGTGCTGAATTTTAATGTGGTAACGGATGAGAATATTATTACTCCAGGAAACGGACTGGATCAAAAGAGGGCCGCACCAGCAGCACCACCTTATGGACCGGATGGCATTAAAGGGGCATGAGGTCCGTGTTATTGATCATGAGTATCTCTGGAAGGATGATGACGAGAGGAAGATGATCACAGGACGAAAGGAAATAAAGGGTGCTTATAAGATATTCAGGGATGCGGACATTACTCTTATCAGGCCGGGGATGGTCAAGGTCACTGGTCTTGATATGGCATCTATTCTTTATTTCCACAAAAAGGAGATCAAGCAGCAGATCAAAGAGTTCAGGCCGGATGTAATAATCGCATTTGGCATCCTTAATGCATATCTCGGGATGAAACAGGCCAGGAAACACAATATTCCTTTCGTGTATTATCTTATCGACCATTTACATACACTGCTTCCAGGCGCACTTACAAGAATGATCGCAAAACCGTTTGAGAAAAAGACCATCAAAGGCGCAGATAAGATATTTGTCATCAACAAAGGATTAAAGGATTATGCTGTGGAGATGGGGGGAAGCGCCAATAAGATCTCAGTAATACCTGCGGGAGTAGATCTTGAAAAGTTCAACCCAAAAGTAGATGGTTCATTGATCAGGGAAAAATACGGGATTAACAAAGATGATATCTTATTGTTCTTCATGGGATGGATATATGACTTCTCAGGGATGAAGGAAGTTGCTGAAAGTCTTTCCACCACTGATAATGAAAAGATCAAAATAATGATAGTCGGCGAAGGGGACCTCTATGAACCATTGCTCAATATGAGATCCGAAAAAAAGTTGGATGGAAAATTGATACTAACAGGAAAAATCCCGTTTGAAAAAATTCCAGAACACATTGCTGCTGCTGATATATGCCTTTTACCAGCTTATAAGAATGAAATTATGATGAATATCGTGCCAATTAAAGTATATGAATATATGGCTATGGGAAAGCCTGTGATAGCCACGAACCTTCCTGGTATACAAAAGGAGTTTGGATTGGAAAGTGGGATCAATTATATTGAAAATCCAGGTGATGTATTAGAAAAATCAATGTGGCTTAACAAAACCAATGGAATCAAAGCTGAAGGTGAAAAAGCATATTCTTTTGTGCAAGATCTAAGTTGGGATAGCATTACTAACAATTTCGAAAATTCACTGAATAATACAACGAAATAATATGATAAATAATGAAAAATGATATGTATTATTTAATATTTATTATATGAGGGAATGATTTTGAAAATTCTGCACGTCACTAATTTCTTTAAGCCATCGTGGGAAACAGGCGGTGTCACAAAAGTGGCGTTTGAAATATCCAAAAAATTGGCAGAGAAGGGGCATGACATAACAGTTTATACAACTGATGGATTTAAATCAAGATTAGATGTGGAAA
>JAMJFV010000186.1 GCA_023544495.1 ANME-2 cluster archaeon | reverse complement strand
GAATAGGGCGTCTTCAAGAGGAGAAAAAAATCCAGGAATTGCAGCGATAGCTTCATTCTTCATTCCGGGACTTGGACAAATTTACAATGGAGAAATCGGAAAAGGTATATTATTCATTATAGTGGGTGGAATATTTGCACTTCTCATGGCTGTCCTTATAGGATTCATATTATACCCGCTATTCTGGATATATAATATCTATGATGCATATAAGACCGCAGAAAGAATTAATTTGTCAGGATAAAATCCAATGATCGTGGTCTACGGATAGAATGCACTCTTGTTGGCATGGAAGGGCATAATCCTATTTATCAACTATTTCCGCCCTCTATAATCTGCCACGATAACGAAAACCTGCCCCGACAGTTGAATCCAGGTATCGCCCATGAACCGCCGACCCGAACGAACCGCACAATCCGAGTAATCACAGCCAGGGAAGAGTGTTTCGATCGGGATGTTAATCTCAAAAACATGACTGTATCATTGTCGATCCTTTACTCGCTAATATTCCTTCTCTATTAGTCCATCCTTCAACTTGATGACCCTGTCAACATATTTTGTATGCCATTCTTCATGGGTCACCATCACGATTGTCTGGTCCAGTTCCCGGTTCAATTTCTTAAACAATTCCAGGATCTGTCCGGATGATCCGGTATCCAGATTGGCGCACGGCTCGTCTGCAAAGATAATTTTCGGATCTGCTACAAGTGCCCTGGCCACAGCGACCCTTTGCTGTTCACCGCCTGACATCTCATGGGGCATATGATGTATCCGATCACCCAGTCCGACCTTTACAAGTATATCTGTAGCTTCCTTAATGCTTTCTTTTTTTGTCTTCCCCATCATCAACAGCAACAGATAGACATTCTTCAGACCCGATAGTTCAGGCAGCAAGGCATACTCCTGGAATACATAACCCAGCTCTGTCAGCCGTATCTTCACTTTTTCCCTGTCCGACAACTTCAACACATCCATCCCGTCAAGCTCCACCGTGCCAGCTGTCGGATTGTCCAGCAGACCCATTATACGCAACAGTGTACTTTTTCCTGAACCACTGGGCCCCATTATTGCCACAAATTCTCCTTTCCTGATAGATATATTGACCTCTTTGAGCGCAGGTACCTCCACCTTTCCCATAAGATAGGTCTTTGTAAGGTCTGTTGTCCTGATCAACTTATCCACCCCAGATCAGTTCCAGCAGATCTTTATCAACCAGTCTTCGTGTGGGGATGAAGGAAGCGATAATGGCGGCGCTAAATAGCAGCAGACCCCTGAACAATGCTTCGTTATTTGATACTTGCAGAGTCACAAATCCCACGGGAAACCATAGGGGATGGGCTTTCGTTGCCGGAGTAATGCCATACTGCATAAGGATAAATCCAGCCATGATATCGCAGAATGCATAAAAAGCTGCCTGCAGGACAAAAGAACCGATAATGACATTCCTGTCAATCCCTATAGCTTTCTGGACACCGATCTGCTTTCGCCTGTTTATGATGTTCACATAGATAACCACAAATATGATGACAAATGTTACCAGCAGACCGATAATATTCAGAATGTCGCGTATCTTTGACAGCGTGGAGGTTATCATCTCGATGATACCGGTAAATTCTGTCCATACCATGATCTTCTCATTGATACCTGTACCCTGCAGTGTAGTCCTGAATTCCTCTTCATCCACACCTGGTTCGAGTTTTATGTTAATTTCATGAGCTCTATTTTCAATACCCAGCATTTCATCCATATCTGCTTTGTTGATATATGCTGATGAGTCAGATAGAAAGAAGAACGTGGTATATATGCCCTTTACCCTGAAATCCTTCTGGGCCGGTCCAATGGTCATGGTCACTGTATCACCCACCTCCAGACCTCCCAGAGACCTGGTCTCCATTAATGCCCCGTAGCCACCCGAAAGTTCTCTGCCCATTATGATTTCACCCCTATCGAGCTTGCTTATGAAATCACCTTCAACAATAGCAGAATCTATCTTTGTCACCGTAGTCTCATCATCCGGGTCTATGCCCAAAATCGTGGCACCCACTTCCCTATCCTCATATTCGATCTTTCCCGCTCCTTTTGTACGGGCTGTTATACCGATAACTTCCGGATAAGCATTGATCTTGCGCAGCAGGCCGTCGTAATCTTCAATGTATTCTTCATTCTCTTTTGGCTCTATGATGATATTGCCTGTCTGATAATCGATTATCTGACTGTCGAACTTTTCAGTGACACCGCCCAGTATGGCAGAAAAGAACACGAGCTGCAAGAATACAAGGGTCAGGAGAAATATAGTGAAGAGTGAAATTCCCTTATTACCCCTGGTAAGATACTCGTATGCCAGAAAGAACGAGACCCTGAATTCCTGCAACATCTTACTCACTATGTTCCCTTTTCGATCGATTCCAATAATACAGAAAAATAACAGACCCTATTGCCAGTAAGAAAAATACAATGATCACTATCCTCCTGTCGCCGGGCCGGACCACAAGCACCAGGTTCTCTTCGATATAATGTTCACCGAAATCGTCTTCATAATCGATCCTGAGAACATAGTCAAAATTACCTGATCTATCGGGCAGTAACGTGAACACGGCAGGATTATCATCGTCCGGCTTTATCTTGCCGATAAATGCTTCTTTTACCCCTGGAAAACGCAGATCCTGAATGCTTGCCTTGACAGATGTTGCTTCACCTGCCCCAACATTTTCGATCCGGACTGTCAATTTCAGATCATCACCGGTCGTTCCGAAAACTGGTTCGGTCTTGACACTTGCAATATCCAGATTTGCTCTTGTCAGGGCATCAAAACCGATCGTCTCAGAAGAATTGATACGTATGCTTTCTGTTTCATCGAATCCCATGATTTGAATGGGAATATTATAAGAAGTGGCAGGGGCATCCTGGCTGAGCTGTAATTTGAATTCCACAATCTGTGGTTCACCTGCAGAATGAATATACTGCTGTCTTCCAACGGGATTATGGGCGAATTGTCATCCAGCGATAGGCTGATACGTATGTTCTTGGCATTTCCAGTCCCCACGCTTATCACAGTGGTCTTAAGAGAAAATTCATCACCTGGCTCTATATTGGCCGATGAGAGAGATGAATTGACCAGTGCCAGGTCGGGTGTTCCCTCGACATATATCTTAAAATTTTGTACAATACCCAGGATCCCTTCTTTTGTTTGCGAGATCCTGAAGCCGAGTTCATATTTCCCCGATCTTGCCAGAGGATTGATGGTAAAATAGTAGAATGCTTCATAGTGACCGTAAGCAGAAATTTTCGGGATACGTATCGTCGTGTTCGTTTTGTGCAGATAATCATGTTCTACATTGTAATATTTGAAATGAAGGGGATAATTTTCTTCCAATTCCACAATAACATCTTCAGCAGCATTATTTCCGTAATTTTCAATATTTATTTTTATGAACATATCTTCGCCGGGTCTCGCAGGTTGCGGGTAGATCTCAACAGCTGTGATCTGCAAATTGACATTTGAAGGGGGGTTATATGCCCCAATAGAACTCAATGGAACCACTGCACATAATATCAATAAAAATGGTATTATTCTGAGGAACTGGACTATTCTGGCTCTTGACATGTTTATCGATCACCTTCCCACCTGGAGATTTATTATATCAGTAAATACTGCAAAATACTGCAAACACCGCAATTACCTGAATATATAAAATTACGCTTCTTTATTATATATAACTTTGATCACTTTTAAAAATACTGACAGCCATTTGAGATCCGTGTTCCAGCAGTGCTATTTAACAACTATTTCCGCCCCTCTATTCCTTG
>JAMJFV010000185.1 GCA_023544495.1 ANME-2 cluster archaeon | reverse complement strand
TCCTATTTTCCTAAAATATCTGGTTTGAATTATGACGTGAGGATAATTTAACCTTTTTGTAATAATAGGTTTTGTGTCATGATAGTACCTACTTTCCGCACATCTCAAAACTGTTATAATCGTATTTAAATCAAACCAATTTCCCAACTATGAGATAAACTGACCAATCCTTTACAATGATGAATATGCCCTCCAACCCCGGTATTTCTTAGGAGCATCAATTTTTGCAGAATTACCAAAAGGTGTAATCGTTTTTTCATAAACCAATTAAACCTGTTCTCGCAAGACAAAGACCTGGATACACGTGAGAGGATTAATGGATAATATGGTTGCTGTATCCAACTCTACTCCGCTTATTGCACCGTCAACGATAGGGAAGTTAAACCTTTTACGAGAATATTTCGATCAGATTGCTATGCCGAGTTGTATGAATGAAGTCAATTATGGCAAGTGTAGGGACCTATCAGTCATTTTGGAGTTTAGAAAAAAAAAGAAACGGGCTATTACAGCCCTGCTCTTTCAACAATTACGTCGGCTACGTGTTTTGCATCTTTGAAGGGAAAATCACTTGCTTTTAGCAATTTTCCAGCCTCATCTGCCGTCACCACAATATCTCCTGATCGACATGTTGTGGCTGCACCTTCAGGGAATGCTGCCAGCAGGTCTTCAGGAGTGGCTATGGGAAATTTTCCGCCGGCAAGTCCTTTAACGATCTGATCATGTATCTCTTCTCTGACACTCATACTTCCACCTCCAGCATTTCGTTTATTTCACCGATTGTCCTGGCGATCGGACATTGGTTGCTGTGTGTTTCGCAGCTGAAACAGGCATTTTTTACTGCATCCAGTGATCTCTTTGCTTCCATGTCTGTTACACTTTTGTTTGTATATTTCCATTCAGGTATTGTATCACCTCAATGGTGTATTAGTTAGTTATCAACATATACTTTACAGTTATTAAAATATACAAACTATAGTTTTATACACTAAAATGACCTTGAAAGTTGTGATAACAACATTTATTATTACCGGAAACGATTGAAAGTTAATGAAAAAGAACGATAAAACAATCCCGGATAACATAACAATCACAAAAAAGCTGGACGAGATCCACGATGATCTGAAAAGATTTGCCGAGCAGGCAAATCAGCTACATCTTGAAACTGTGCTGTCGGGCTCACGAAGAGATTTATTGAATTCCATAGTTGCGCATATTATCGATGACATTGATGAAGGTCTTGAGAACAAAATGGTACAGGATTGCCATATGAGAAATACGTGCAAATCCAAATTTACAGCATTCTTGCAGGATAATGCATCCCTGATAAAGCGTGATGAACTGAGAGATGACCTTGTGCTGGAAAAGCAGGCTGAATTGGAAACAATGAGGAAGAATGCTCCATTAGATACATGCGATAAATGCTTCATGGAAGTTTCAAATATTTCAGACAAACAGGTCAGGTTGATGCGTTCACTGATGATCTATAGAACAAATAATGAAGCGAAAGAGGATATTCTGGCACTTCCTGAAGATTCAATAGTTTCTGAAATACTAGAACCGCTATCCAATAAACAGAGACTGCAGATTATGAAAGCGGTAGTTGTGGAAACAAGAACATTTTCTGAACTTTCAAGACTTACCGGTCTTCGTGGAGGTAATTTGCTATTCCATTTGCAGAAACTGGTATATGGTGAAATGATCCTTCAACGACATGAACGAGGGGATTATATGATCACCGATAAGGGATTTAAGGTTTTAACAAGCATAAGCGAATTGTATTCGAAGACGATGCCACAAACAGATTCAGGTGTACTAAAAATATAGAATGTTACAGTGTTTTTGATTGTATTTAATCTGGAAGATTATGTACTCAACTTAATCCGACCGAAGGGAGGATTTTCTTGTTATTCACTCTATTTCAAATACATGAATGCACGAAACCGGACATTGTTCTTCAGCTTCTCTGTTACAACCTGGATCTTCCACTTCTCTTTCCTCGTTATCACCGACTTTTATTGAACCCTTTAAATGAGAAAATCCATCTTCGGCCATTTCCCAGTATTCAGGACAGGCAAATGTGCAATTCCCACACCCTATACATAACGATCTTTCTATCTGTAGCTTATACTTCACCATAATTCAATGTACCGTTCTATCCAATATACCGTTCTATCCAATATACCGTTCTATCCAATATACCGTTCTATCAATATACCGTTCTATCAATATACCATTCTATCCAATATACCGTTCTATCAATATACCATTCTATCAATATACCGTTCTATCCAATAGGATATATCTCACCGTATCCCACCTCTCATTTTCTGATAGGGTATTGTTCCATACAGGCATTGCTGTCCCTGGTATACCTCTGCTTACACTGTCATAGAATAATGCCGGTTCCACTCCTCTCATCACTTCTGTGTTTGTGAATTTAAATGCACCTGTCAGTCCTGATCCATCGCCCTTTAAACCGTGACATAAATCGCAGTTCTTCTCAAAAATCCTTTTTTCATTTTCAGCGTAATGCAAGCTTCAGCCCGGTCAGGTCGTTGCTTTTGTGAGGACTACTATCATTCGTAGTGATAATTCTCGGGGATAATTGGTCCGAACAGTCGCTCCTTCCGGACCCACCACTACTCTATCCTCCACCCGCACAGCGAAATCACCCAGGTACAATCCGCAATTACCAACAGCGATGACCACATTCGTTTCCAACGGTGCGGGTTCCTTCTCGCCGTGGAAGAAAGCATGACCATGCGGCAACGGGGATTCTTCGAACTCAATACCTACACCATAAATGGGCGGTCCGAAGATATGCTCCTGGTATCCTGCTTCTTTGAGTATTCCGTGGAGTGTCTCTTCCAGCTCAACCATCCCGATCCCTGTCCTGAATTTTGCTGTTCGTATAGACGGGATCAGAGGAGGTAGGAAAACATAGCACAATGAAACGGTAGAAAGACTGAACAATTTTCAATAAGATTAGGTTTATTAAGTAATAAAATCTAATATATTGTATTAATTTGAAAAATATTGCAGATATAATCTGACAAAAAAAGTTGTGTAATCATGAAGTTTACCATAAAAACAATTATCCTGATTCTTATCCTGCTGTTGTTTGCACAATCAGCGACCTGCGAAAGTCCACCCAGAACCACTGCCCAGTTCAAGCTGACGAACGACACCGCCTATGAATACGATGCATCATGGAGTCCTGATGATTCCTCCATTATCTACGGAATGGATGGTATGTACGGCAGCGAGCTATGGATACTGAATATAGATACATTAGATAAAAAACTTTTAGTACAGAGTACTGCATGGGTGGGCGAGACCGACTGGGGCGAAAACGGTATACTATACTCTTCAGATTATTCTTTTAAGCGGGACAGGCACCTTGATATATGGATATATGATCTGAATGAAAACTGGTCCCGCCAGTTGAGCATCAATAAGACCGACCAGAAGAATCCCAACTGGAATAATAACAGCACCAAAATACTCTATCTGGGTCGTAAAGACTATAAATTCGAGATATGGACCATGAACCCTGATACCTCAAATAATTCCCGGTTGACCTTTTTCCAGTCTGATTTAAAGACACCGGCATGGAGTCCCGACAATAAAAGAATAGCCTACTCATCCGATGGTGACATCTGGATCATGGACTCTGATGCCACAAACATCACTCAGCTCACTGATGACGAGTTTGAACAGAAGGACCCCACCTGGAGCCCTGCCGGGAACTGGATTGCATACGCATCAAAGGAACAGGGCGACTTTGATATCTGGGTGATGAGACCTGACGGGACTGATAAATCTATTCTCATCAATGAATCAAG
>JAMJFV010000184.1 GCA_023544495.1 ANME-2 cluster archaeon | reverse complement strand
TAAAATTAATTAATTCCGAGATCAGCAGGAACGCGGATTATATCGTGCTGGATATAGCAAATGTGAGGCCAAATACGATAAATGCGGTTACCATTGTTCCTGCAACAGATAATGTGGAGTTCCAGCCTGCCCAGTATTTCATCGGCACCATGGATCCGGACGAGATGTTCACCATCCAGTTCGATATCGAACCCGAAGAAGGTGTAGAACAGATAGGTGTTAGGGCATTATTCAAGAACGGGAACAACTGGCATGAATCAGACATCCAGACCATCAATGTGAATAACTCAAAACCCCTGGTTGTTGTGGACAGAGATTTAAATTCCTGGTGGGTGTTCGGGGGTATAGGGGTTGTGTTTGCGTTTATCATAATTATCTTTGTTGTAATGCGAAAGCGAAGAAGTTCCCGTGAAGAAACATGAAATTCTACGACGCCCTTGAATTTGTATTTCTGAGCTTTAGAGGTGAGAAGTTCAAGACCATAATGTCGAGTCTTGGCATTATTATTGGAGTGGCAGCTATCGTGGTCATGCTCTCTGTCGGCGAGGGATTGATCACCGGGGTTTCCGGTGTTTTTAGTGATATGGACCTGAACATGGTGCAGGTGATACCCGGTGGTTTTGATGAAAGCGGGTTTGGAAGGCCCATGAAGGCAGCAATCCTGGATGATAAGGATGTTTCAATGCTTGAGGGGGTTGTAGGAGTGGAAAGTGTATCCCCGCGAACGCAGTATTATGGTATTTTCAGCATGTTGTTTAGGGATGACGAATCCAGTGTTGGAATTATAGCAATTACACCATCAAAAGAACCTGATCTGTCAAGATCCATTGAGGCTGGCAGGTTCCTTTTAGATTCGGACAGGAACAGTGCGGTGCTGGGGTATGATATTGCCAATAAGATGTTTGATATGCCTATTAATCCCGGGTCACATATTATCATTGAAAATACCATGACTCATGATACTTTTGATTACAGGGTTGTCGGGGTACTGAAAGATTCGGAGCAAATGTCAATACTGGGAGGCAGTTCCAATTCCGCGATATATGTTACCCACGCATCCATGAAGAGTATAATTGATATTGAAGATTATTCTTATACGACCATCAATGTCTGGGTTGAGGATGAGGATAAAGTACCTGAGACAATCGTACGTATGGAAAAGGCCCTTCAACGGACGAATAAGAATGAACAGTTCACGATCTTCGACCAGGGTTCCATATTGGAAAGTATTACGGAATTACTTAATATGGTAAAATACGGGCTTGGAGGCATTGGCGCTATCGCTCTTGCGGTAGGTGGTATAGGTATTATTAATGTGATGATGCTTACTGTTACCGAGCGTATCAAGGAGATCGGCATTATGAAAGCAGTGGGGGCCAATAAAGGTGATATCAGGACGCTGTTCCTGATAGAATCCGGCATACTTGGACTGGTAAGCGGCCTTATTGGTGTTTCTTTGGGCGGCGGACTGGCATATCTTATTTCGGTCCTGGGGGATTTTCCCAGTACTGTGACCATGATGTCCATTTTAATTGGACTGAGCTTCGGAGTGATAACTTCTGTGGTGGCGGGTGTATATCCTGCTTCCAGGGCAGCACGGCTTGATCCCGTGGAGGCCTTAAGGGCTGAATAATAAGAGTAAAAGGAGGTTCAATTATGAATGTGTTGAATAAAATAACAGGAATATTAATAAAACCAGAAGAAACGATAAAAGAAATATCTGACAGACCATATATTGAAGAGTCATTCCTGATAGTGGGAATTATTGCAATCCTGAGTGCAATTTCAGTATACTTGATGCCTATTATCTATGATTTTAGTGATTTACCACCTGAAGCTATGGAATTTGTGAAAATTATGACCACTGTGGTGCCAATCATATCTGCATTGATCGGTGTAATAATTATGTGGATAATAGGAGCGGGGATAATTCATTTTATTTCAGTTGCATTGGGAGGAGAGGGGAAGTTCATCCAGATGTTAGTTGTTTATGGCTACAGTAGAACTCCTCTTATCATTAATGCAGTTATTGGAATAATATTGTTCTCATTTATTGAACCCATTACTATTACTATGACCGCTGCAGGGTCAGGGAATCCTATGGGTGAACTGTTATCCAATCCTTATTATATGGTTGTATTATTCATTGGCTACATAATGCAGTTATGGGCAATTGGCATACTGTTTCTTGGAGTAAAATATATACATAATTTGAGCACAAATAAAGCTTTGATAGCAATAGCCCTGCCGCTATTATTCTTTATGTTCGGGATAGCAAGCACTCTGTTTTCCAGTGTATTATTTAGTTAAACGGCACTGATGCAGATTATGCAATTAGAAATTCAATTGGACAACAATAATTACCTGCCTGGAAATAAGGTGTCAGGGAACCTTATATTGGACGTTGATAAAGCGACCAATGTTAGGTCCCTAAACCTTCACGTAGAAGGAAAAGAAAAGACATCTATTACTGTCAGTACCGGGAAATCATCTGTCACATATCACGAAGAGAATACGATTATCGACATCAAGCAGTCCTTTATGAGTGAAGGGATCGTCCAACCAGGGAGATATTCAGAAGACTTTTCCTTTTTAATACCTGAACAAGCCTTACCAACATATGAAGGGCGCAATGCAATGATCTCCTATGAGGTCAAAGCCTGGATAGATATCCCGAAACATATTGACATCAAATCCAGGAAGAAATTCATGGTCAGATCATTGCATAAAGGTTCAGGAGGGCCAACAGAAGCAGCATCACAGGTTCAAACCGATATTTCATATACGAAAAGGAAACTTGAACCCACAATTTCAGTAAAACTGCCATTTGACCATTATAATGCAGGCGAGACAATCCGGGCATCAGTAATGCATACAAATCCCACCAGAAGGAAGATCAGGAAAATTGGAGCTGAATTGTTCTCAGAGGAATTCGCCCGGGCAAAACGGAATAAAAGGACCCAGAAATTATCTGTAAGGAAATTCTCATTACCTCTGGAAAATGTCTATGAAGGGTTGTTTTCTGTTTTCCAGATCAAAATTCCTGAAAACTATAATCCCAGCTTTGAGGGTTTATTTTCCCATAACGATGTGTATCTGAAATTCTATCTGGATATGAGGTGGGTACGGGACATCTTTGTAGAAGTTCCAATAACAGTGAACCGTATGGAGAAATGATCACTCATTGATCCATTTCTGTGTCTCGATTCTGTAAAGACCTCTGCTCCGTTGGATCTCAGGAAATTCTCGTATCTCATCTACTTTAAGCCCCGGCTCTCCTGATTCAAACCTGTCAGTCACTACCTTCCAGGGAATGGCAAAGGCAGCCCGTCCCGTGCCTGCACCCTGGCGCAGTTCCACTGCCAGGAATCCTTTCCTGCCTGAGAGCCTGAGATAATCGGACATCCTGTCCACCTGGTGTGCACCTTCCTTGTCGGTCGTAAAATGCTGAGTAAAATAGAGTGTTTTTGCTCCTTTATCGGTGGCAATGCTCTTGCACTCGATACCAAGGTAATAGTCCGGGTGGAGGGAATCCACGATCACATCCAGGAACTGGTGGGTGAACCTGTGCTGCTTGAGCCGGAATGCGATTCCTTTGATGCCGTTTTCCTCAAAATAAATATTAAAAGATTTTACAAGATGTCGTTCGAACTCTGTCATTGTGTGAACTGTGTTTAGCTGGAAAGTACGTTAAAGTTACTACCGAAGTCATTTGTTAAAAAAGCAGATGCGAATACGAATCTTTGTAAATCTGTGGAATATGTGTCAATATATTTAGCGTAACTGAAAACCGAACCTCATGAAGATAACCTTATCAGTTATGGAATCGTATCAGGCACCGATGAAAAAGATATACCTGGAGATAGGT
>JAMJFV010000183.1:0-2500 GCA_023544495.1 ANME-2 cluster archaeon | reverse complement strand
TATCTAAACTGTACGTTTGTGTAGAGTGCCAGTGGGTATTTTTTTTATTTATACCTCCGCACGGAATTACACAGACAGTACTACAATAGCGTTTAGTTAGTTTAGTTTATAAAGGCTTTATGGTTAAGCTACTAAGGGCTGACGGCGGATGCCTTGGCACTAGGAGGCGAAGAAGGACGTGGAAAGCTGCGATAAGCTTCGGTGAGCCGCTAACAGGCTTTGACCCGGAGATTTCCGAATGGGGAAACCCGGCAGAGTTCATACTCTGTCATCGTGTGGTGAATACATAGCTGCACGAGGCGAACGGGGGGAAGTGAAACATCTCAGTACCTCCAGGAAAAGAAATCAATTGAGATTCCGTCAGTAGCGGCGAGCGAACGCGGAATAGCCCAAACCATGTTCACTTCGGTGGATATGGGGTTGTAGGACCCCGATGTGGGATGATGATGGATAGCGGAACGGTCTGGAAAGGCCGACCATAGACGGTGATAGTCCGGTACGCGAAATCTTGAATCACCCTAGGGAGTTCCTGAGTACCACGAGACACGTGAAACCTTGTGGGAATCTGGGAGGACCATCTTCCAAGGCTAAATACTACCTAGTGACCGATAGTGAACCAGTACCGTGAGGGAAAGGTGAAAAGAACCCCGGGAGGGGAGTGAAATAGAAACTGAAACCGTCAGCTTACAAGCAGTTGGAGCTCGTATTTATACGGGTGACAGCGTGCCTTTTGCATAATGAGTCAACGACTTATCCTGTGTAGCGAGGTTAAGCCGCGAGGTGTAGCCGCAGCGAAAGCGAGTCTTAACAGGGCGATCAGTTACATGGGGTAGACCCGAAGCCGGGTGATCTATCCATGTCCAGGGTGAAGTTTCGGTAACACGAAATGGAGGCCCGAACCATTGTAGGTTGAAAACTGCTTGGATGAGGTGTGGATAGGAGTGAAAGGCTAATCAAACTCGGTGATAGCTGGTTTTCTCCGAAATATATTTAGGTATAGCCTCGTGAGATGACTGACGGAGGTAGAGCACTGCTTGGGCTAGGGGTCCCACCGGATTACCAACCCCATGCAAACTCCGAATGCCGTCAAGTTCAATCACGGGAGTCAGACTACGGGAGATAAGTTCCGTGGTCGAGAGGGAAAGAGCCCAGACCGCCAACTAAGGTCCCCAAATCTGTGCTAAGTGGAAAAGGAGGTGAAACTGCTGAGACAACCAGGAGGTTGGCTTAGAAGCAGCAACCCTTTAAAGAAAGCGTAACAGCTCACTGGTCTAGTGGATTTGCGCCGAAAATTTACCGGGGCTCAAGCACAGTACCGAAGTTGCGGATCTAGAAAGCTGATTTAAGTTTATCTGGTTCGGCTGGAACAAAATTTGTGAGCATGGAACATGCGAACCAAATTCATTCAGCCAAGTACAGTAAAGCAAAGTCAGGTAGATTTAAGTCAGCTTTCTAGATGGTAGGAGAACATTGTGTAGGCCTGAGAAGGTGCATCGTGAGGTGTGCTGGAGGTATCACAAGAGCTTATGTTGACACGAGTAGCGATAAACAAGGTGAGAAACCTTGTCGCCGAAAGTCTAAGGTTTCCTGAAGTCAAGTTAATCTGCTCAGGGTTAGTCGGCCCCTAAGGCGAGGCTGAGAAGCGTAGTCGATGGGAAACGGGTTAATATTCCCGTACCGATGGTGTGGAGATTGTATAAGGGGGGACGGAGAAGGATATGCCAGCCATCTGTTGGAATAGGTGGTTTAAGCGTGCAGGCGTAAGACTTTGGTAAATCCGGGTCTTTATTAACGCTGAGGCGTGATGACGAAGCCCATAAGGGCTGCAAAGTGGTTGATTCCATGCTTCCAGGAAAATCCTCGTATACATTCATACTGTCGACCGTACCGCAAACCGACACAGGTAGACTGGTAGAGTATACCAAGGCGCTTGAGAGAACTCTGGTTAAGGAACTCGGCAAAATAGCACCGTAACTTCGGGAGAAGGTGTACCCCCATCAGGTGATTGTTTTTTTCATTCATGAGCCGAAGGGGGTTGCAGTGAAACGGGGGGAGCGACTGTTTACTAAAAACACAGGACTCTGCGAAGTCGTAAGACGAAGTATAGGGTCTGACGCCTGCCCGGTGCCGGAAGGTTAAGGGGACGTGTTATCTTCGGAGAAGCACCGAACCGAAGCCCCGGTAAACGGCGGCCGTAACTATAACGGTCCTAAGGTAGCGAAATTCCTTGTCGGGTAAGTTCCGACCCGCACGAAAGGCGTAACGATTTGGGCACTGTCTCAACAACGCACCCGGTGAAATTGTAGTACCGGTGAAGATGCCGGTTACCCGCAACAAGACAGAAAGACCCCGTGAACCTTTACTATAGCTTGGCATTGTTTTTAGGGATAACATGTGTAGGATAGGTGGGAGACTTTGAAGCGGCCACGCCAGTGGTCGTGGAGTCACCCTTGAAATACCACCCTTGTTATCTTTGAACTCTAACCGCGGTCCGTAATCC
>JAMJFV010000182.1 GCA_023544495.1 ANME-2 cluster archaeon | reverse complement strand
TATTGCAGAGTTAGGCTGTTTTGCTTCAACACCCACTTTCTCAAGCACAATTCCTCGTCCCATGGGCGCCCCTCCCATAGGGTCTGCTTTCACATTGAGCCGCAATGCACGCCTGAAGTAATTCCGGTCACTCCATCTGAAGTTTTCCCTGTCACTTTTCAATTTGCGAGCGGCGAATTTTCCATTTCCCATCTATGTTACTTCCTGTAATATTCTCATTCTGTTAAATCCTATATAGTATTGTCAAATGTATGTGGGCTACTTGATTGAAACATCATCTATATCATGATGTCGCTTTGCGAGTAACTTTACTTTCTCGATATTGCGTCCGTTCCGCCCTATGGCAAGACCTTTCTCCTTGGTGCTTACTTCTACATAAGCTATACGTCTGTCATCTTTATAGACAATCTTCACATCACTGACATTTGCAGGCTGCAGGAGACCTTTGATGAACGTCTTTGGGTCATCGCTATATTCAACCACTTCAACATGGCGACCGATGTTCTTAACTACCCGGTTGATATGTTCACCATTCTTACCGATGGCAATACCCATATCACCTGCTTTAACGACAAATATTACCCTGTTGTTCTCATCGTCCACAAGACAATCCCTGGCTGTGGCTCCTGTCGTATTTTCAAACAAGGCTATGTACCGTATTCCATCAGTGTTGATCTTGACTTCGCTCAAAAAAAACCCCTTATCTTATGCTTTCAATACTGCCATTATATCAGATTCGCCCGACTCAACAACAGCCATAGCTGCAATAGCGAAAGGCTTGCTAAGAGCAGTTCCCAGTTCAACTCCCATTCCCGGAAAGTCAATGATCGGAACTTTTCCTGTAACCATCTTTCTCACTTCTTCAGGACAATTGGATGCAAGAACCACAGCCTTTACCTGGTTACTTTCAACTGCCTTTTGTGTCCGTTTGGAACCGATAATTACCGTTCCGGTCTGTACAGCACTCCTGAGTACTTTGTTAAGGTCTACGTCCATACATGTCATCTCATTTGAATTTTTTATTCCTACAGGGTTTCATCGTTTAAGTCCTTTTTGTCGTCATGAGCTTGATATGCCCGGTACCCAGCTTGATAGGCTGGCCTACAATGACGTTCTCCGTAACACCTTTGAGTTCATCTACGTCTCCGCGCAGACCTGCATCCAGCAAATGGCTCACAGTCACTTCAAACGCAGCACGGGCAAGCACACTGGCTTTTTCGCCTGATATACCGTGTCTACCGATAGCTTTTACTTCACCGTCGACAGTCATAATATCCGACACCAGCATGATATGCCTCACATCAACGGTCAAACCCTGTTCTCGCAGGGTATCCGTGGCTTCCTTTATGATACTGTTGCGTGCAGCTTCAATGCCAAATACCTCATATATCTCATTGACATTATTGGTACTGGTACGCGTGGTATCTACACCATCAAATGCAAGTACCTGCTTCAATGCCGAACCTTCAGTGTACAGCACATACTCACCAATAATATCATCCTTACTGATGACCACACGGTTAATTGCCTTGACACCCTTTATTATCACGTTTTCCAGATTCTTGTTCAACTGCAAAAGTTCTCTATAGGATTCATTTTCCGGCCTTAAAATGAGGACATTGTTCTCTGCTAAAACGGTCACACCTAATTCATCTTCCAGCTTTTCCGCAATCTCACCGGCTGTCAGACTTCGCTGGATAATGGCCTTATCATTGAGCTCAACTTCCAATAACATATCAGTGAGGTTAGTGGACAAACTGCCTACATGACCGATATGCGTGGCCTCGATATCCCATGCAAGTTTGCGGGCCATGTCCCGGTTCCCGGCGTACTCTTTAGTCAGATAGATAGTCATCATAGGTGTGGAAGGATTCTTCCTTGCATCCACGATCTCGATCAACCTTGGCAGGCCAAGTGTAACGTTAATCTCAGCCACGCCCGCATAGTGGAATGTTCGCATGGTCATCTGTGTGCCGGGCTCACCGATACTCTGGGCTGATACTACACCTGCTGCTTCACAGGCTTCGATACGAGCATACTCATAACTTTCCTGTGTACGTTCTATAATATTTTCAACTTGCTTTTTGGTCACATCAACCTTTTGCAGGTCATTTCTCAGGGCATCCACCAGGTTCTGAGGCAATAGCAGATTTTCAGTCATTTCATCAATGGTCTTTGTGCTGACCGCCATTTATTCCACCTCCTTCCCAATGACATCCTCGATGATCCTTCGTATGGTCTGAGGCTTACTGTAATCGCTCTTCATGGGGTCCACACCGTCTTCGCCGTATTTGAACTGGACGATCATTCCCCTGGTATCCCTCACCGTACCATCATACTGGACCTCCAGGTCCTGCAGGGCATTCACAAGCCTGCGCTGCAGATAACCACTCTGTGACGTCCTGACCGCTGTATCCACCAGACCTTCCCTGCCACCAATGGCATGGAAGAAATATTCGGTAGGAGACAAACCCTTTTTATAACTGCTCTTCACGAACCCGTGGGCAGCTGCGCCCAGATCACCATGATTGAAATTAGAAAGGGTCCTCTCTGCATAGCCCCGGCGTATTCGCTCGCCTCTCACTGCCTGCTGGCCCACACACCCTGCCATCTGGGTAAGGTTCAGCATAGAACCCCTGGCCCCGGACTTTGCCATAACCACAGCAGTATTTTCCAGACCAAGGTATTTACCGGCAATATCACCGGTAGCATCCCTTGCTTTACCTAATTCCTGCATGATCTTCAATTCAAGTGTTTCTGCCACTGTCCTGCCGGGTAGTGGTTCCAGATTGTCCTCATTAAAAGCAATGATAAGGTCCATAACCCTCTTTTCGGCATCTTCCAGCAGTTCAGATATCTGTGCGCTTGCCTCGTCAGGAATGTCCTCATCATTGATACCGAAACTGAATCCGAAATGCATGATACTCCTGATAGCAAGCCTGGTCATATCATCAATGAACTGAAGTGCAACCGCCGGGCTGTAATCCTTAACAATACGGTCAAGTATCAAACCTTTGAATGCACCCACAGCCTTTTCATCGATAGTGCCGCTGAGCAGTTGACCATCCCTTATTGTCACGTAGGCATCAAGGTCACAGTCCTCTTTCTTACAGGTGTCACAGTTCTCACACAATAACGCTTTATAGGTCATGTTCAACCCGTCAGGCAGAATCTGGCTAAATACCTGTTTTCCTGTCCAGTAAGGCTTACCGTCTTTTTCACCTGCCGGTTCTACAATCTTAGTGACACGCGATTTCCTCAACATTTCAAGGAAGTCGTTCTTATCTAACCTGTTATCACCCTTGGTAAGCATGTACAAACCTGATATATGGTCATGTATACCTCCTATGATAGGACCGCCGAAACGGGGAGACAGGATGTTCTCCTGAACATGGATGAGCATCTTTGCCTCAGCTCTTGCCTCTTCGGTCTGCAGCACATGCATGTTCATCTCATCACCATCAAAATCGGCATTATATGGCGGACAAACGGCAGGGTTCAGCCTGAACGTTTTATGTGGCAGCACCTTGACCTCATGGGCCATAATGCTCATCCTGTGCAGTGAAGGCTGCCTGTTGAACAGGATCGTATCTCCATCCTTCAACTGCCTGTCAACCTTCCATCCCACTTCAAGTGTTTCCGCTAATTCCTCGCAGTTCTTGTCACTGACCTTGAGCCTGCGATTATCATCGCGTATCACATAATTTGCGCCAGGATGATTGTCAGGCCCTCTTCTGATAAATTCACGCACTTCATTGAGATTGCGTTTGGTTACATTGACAGGTATGCTCAGTTCCATAGCCATAGATAGTGGCACACCAACCTCACTTATGCTCAGGTTAGGGTCCGGGGATATCACAGTCCTTGCACTGAAATTAACCCTTTTTCCTGAAAGACTGCCCCTGAACCTGCCTTCCTTACCTTTAAGTCGCTGTGACAGTGTTT
>JAMJFV010000181.1 GCA_023544495.1 ANME-2 cluster archaeon | reverse complement strand
GACCAGCAATCCCAGTCCCGTGGAAGCGATCGTTATTGCGGCGATCAGTATCAGCAGGGCCAGAGCATGACTGCCCAGGTTCAGGTCAAATACCACATGCCCGAAATACATGAGGACAGTGAGCTGCACAAATCCCCGAATGAACGTACTGGCAATCTTACCTCCAATGATCTCTGCCCTGCTGATGGGGGCCGTGACCAGCCGTCTCAATGTTCCTGCTTCCTGTTCCTTTATAAGACTGGCCGACCCTATCTGTACCGTGGTGAACAGGAGGAACATAACCGCAAATCCGGGGACATACTGGGTAAAGGGTGAGAATTCAGCCAGGTTGGTCGACGTACTTTCAGTGATAACCTCAACGGGAGGGGGCTGCGTGAACTGCTGTGCAGTAGAGACTATTTCCAATATCTTTTCTTCTGAATACGTGGGGATCCCGTATGCATCTGCCGTTTTTACGACCACTACATTGGTCGACAATCCACTGGCATACCCTTCCACTATTTTCTCCAGTACCGTGTTCTGCGAATCCTCGACCGGGTTGACAATGATGTTCAGTTCACTGTTTCGTCCCGTCATAATTGATTCTGAGAAATCCCCGGGGATAATAATGAGCCGTCCGTATTCCTGGTTCCGGACCCTTTCCCTGGCAGCGAACTCGTTCGATTCCATGTCCACGTCCAGGATCTCAATCTCTTCCAGGAACTCAACAAATCCTTTTGAAACAACATCGTTGTCAAGGTCAACTACCAGCACACTTATTTGTATATTTTGTTCAAACTCGCCGCCCAGCGCCAGCCCGGCCACGGATATTATTATCATGGGCAGCAGGAACATCAGCAGGATCGCATTCCTGTCCCGCAGCACGATCTTCAGATCCTTGGCAGCAATGATATGGAACTTCATGCACTAACCTCTCAGTTTAGTCCCGGTAAGGTGAAGGAACAGGGTTTCCAGGTCAGGTTCCGTGATGCGGATGGATTCTACCCTGGTCCCGGAAGATATCAGGAGCTCGATAATACCTGCCAGTGATTCCCTGCCCCGCACCAGCTGGATGGTCATATTTCCCCTATCCAGTGAAACCTTCTGCACAATTGGCAAATTCTGTATGGCTTCCACGGGTCCGGGGAGTATCTCGGGTGCAGCTATATGTATCATATCGCTCTCCCCCACCATTTTCAGCAGTCCTCCCAGTGTGTCCAGGGCAATCATTTTTCCCTTATCCATTATAGCTATGCGATGGCACAATTTCTCAGCATCTTCCATCTGGTGAGTGGTCAAAAGGACGGTCATACCCCGCCGGTTAAGGTCCTGGATAGTATCATATATCCTCCTGCGGCTTTGCGGGTCTACACCGGTGGAGGGCTCGTCCAGGAATAATATCCTGGGCTCGTGCAGTAATGCTGCGGCAATATTTATCCTGCGCTTCATGCCTCCTGAGAATCCTTCCAGCAGGTCATTACCTCGTTCGGTCAGACCGACCATATCCAGGAGTGTTTCTACCCGTGTTTTCAGAGCCCTTCCAGATAGACCGTATATCCTCCCGTAGAAAACCAGGTTCTCCCTTGCAGTAAGTGTGGGGTACAGGCTTATTTCCTGGGGTACCACACCTATGACCTTCTTTATCTGTGTGGAATCGTCATGGATATCGAATCCATCAATAAGGACCCTGCCCCGGGTGGGTTCAAGTAAACAGCACAGAATGGATATGATCGTGGACTTTCCCGCACCGTTTGGGCCAAGCAGCCCTAATATTTCACCTCGCTTTATCTCAAAGGAAACTCCATCAACCGCAGTATGACCGTTATATGTCTTGACCAGGTCCTTCACAGTGATAATAACATCACTATTCACTACTGTTGCCACCTTTACGCTGTTTCAAATACATAATTACCAGTGCAGCGATAATTACCAGACCTGCACCCAACAGCAGGGGATTATCGAAAATCCCGCCTGTTTCTTCAGGTTCGCTGACCCGGGCAGGAACATAAATTACATCTGATATTCTTGTCTGCCCTTCTTCATCCTCATATTCTATTTCGGCTTTGACCGAATACGCCTTGGACGTGGCATCAGAATCAACATCAATTGTAAAAAGTGCCAGGGACTCGTTACCGGGTTCCATATCACCCAGAAAGGCAATATGATCCGTGCTGCTCAGGGGGTCTGATAACCGAAGTCTGGCAGTTGCCCTGGAGGCCATTTCTTCCCCGGTGTTCCGGAAGGTTACACTAAGGATACCGGACTTTCCCGGCAGGAGGTCACCACTTACCTCTGTCACTTCAAAATCTGCCTGTTCCCTGACAATTATGACAATTTCGTGGGTTTCATTAACATGCTGGTATAGCATATTGTAATCAAGCTGGTTGTTTGAAACATTCCCGTCCACCTGGACATCTTTCTGATACTGGTAGGTAAGGTCGACTTTCATTACATATTTCCCGGCAGGAGCACTGTCCCATACCTTAATGTCAAAAGCTAACGGCATTGAAACCTGTCCGGCCACCAGGGCACCTCCGCTCTGGGGTGTTGTTTTTATGTCCACAGGAATATCATCCGCCGACAGGGATACCACTACTCCCGCAGCCGCAGTAATACCATATTCCAGTTGATGTTCTATCTTTGAGAGCGCAATTTCATTGGAACCAGCGGGTTCATCCTCTGATTTGAATCCCGTTATCTTGCCCTGGTTCATGACCTGGACAAGTATGATAGAAGTCTCGCCCCTGTCATATTCAGGGCTGCCTGCAATACTTACGACCATCTCCGGACCCCCCTTTGCAGTGAAATAGTCATCATTGAACGTCCATTTATTGGGTGGCATGTCCTCACCGCTTGACTGAACAAGTAATATCGATATCAAAACCACCATCAATAGTAATCTGTTCATGGCTGGCCCCCAAAACGTCTGGATTGAAGTATAATGTTATCTGATGGTTGAAAAATATTTGTATTGATATCCAGAACCAAACGGATAGTTTTAAGTCTTTTATGGGGATGTATAATACCCAAAAACCAAGGTGGAAAACAATGCCTGAAGTTACCCAATCAGACCTCATACCCAATGAAAAACAGGTACTCTTATCCCTGGGAGAACTGAAGACCGCTGATCCGATAGCCCTCTCAAAAGCTTCCGGTTTACCTGTGGAGGCAGCTATGCAGGGTGCTTTTATGTTGCAGGAAAAAGGGCTGGTACAGGTATCTGAAGTTATCAGTGAAACCTATCATCTGACCGGTGAAGGTGAAGAATATAGTACTGTAGGTCTGCCTGAGCGACAGGTCATTGAAAGGGTAACCGGACCCACATCTTTGGATGAACTGAAAGACAGGTTCGGTCCGAAATTGATGGGTATCGCAATGGGGTGGCTGCGCAAGAAAGGATGGGCACAGATACAGGACGGCAAACTCATTCCCGGCGAAATTCCTGGTTTGGGTGAGGATGAGGAAGTGCTGGCCAGACTACAGAAGAGCGCACAAGGATTAGAGGCCGTTTCAGGGGATATACCACGAAAAGTCGCAACAGAACTGGTCAAGCGCAACCTGATAGAGGTCACGGAAGAAAAGACACGGACTATCACCATCACCGAGCAAGGTGCGGCAATATTCAGGACTGGCATCACCCTGGAGGAAGAGGTTGCCCAGCTCACATCAGACCTTATCAGGACAGGTGAATGGAGACAAAAACACCTGCGTTCATACAACATCAATGCGCCGGTCCAGCCTATCTACGGCGCAAAGATACACCCGTATCAGCGGCTCATCGATGAGATGCGGCAGATATTCCTTGAAATGGGATTCACTGAGATAAAGGGCGATATCATCCAGAGCAGTTTCTGGAACTTTGATGCCCTGTTCCAGCCGCAGGACCATCCTGCCAGGGAGATGCAGGATACCTTCCACCTGGACAGTACCAGCGACCTGCCTGAAGAATACACACAGTCTG
>JAMJFV010000180.1 GCA_023544495.1 ANME-2 cluster archaeon | reverse complement strand
AGCGAGATGCGTCTTGGCACCGAATTCGACGTCACCAACACCAACCTTTCACTCATTTCCCACTACGGCCGCAACAGGACTGATCTCAGAACCTGGACCGCAGACGGTCTTGGAGTAGCAACGGTCAACTGTAAATACTGCCATATCAACAGCACTTCAGTGTTCAAACCGTTCATGCGAGATGCCCTGAACAACAGCAACATCTCCGAGCACAGTCTCGGCTATCCCGGCAGCACCCCGAACTGTACGAACTCCAGTTGCCACGTAGGCGGCTGGATGCACAACGACACCCTTGCCAAACCCGATCTTATGCCCGGCGGTGCCGAGGACAGTGCCGTCTGTAACAAGTGTCACAGCCCCACCAATGCCACCGGCAACCTTACCGCCACCACCGGCAAGAACCTGCATAACGATACCCTCAACTGCAGTGAATGCCACCTGTTGGAAGCCCGTGACATCCACGGTGTCAAGTACCTGCAGCAGAACAACACGTACAGTACTTCCAACAGCAGTACCACCGTCGTGAACTGTGAGCGCTGCCATAACAACGCCACAGCCCTCTCTATCACCCCGTCCCGTCCGCTGGTACCCGCCAGCAGCAACCTCAACTTCAACCACAGCGAGGATGTCGACAACGGTACCCGCTGGGCCAACGCCAGCGTAGGCGGTTACTGGAACACCACCAACGAAGCGTGCGAATACTGCCATAACGATACCAAACACGATACCAGTGCCATCGGTCTTATCAGCACCATCCAGGGCACAAACAACCGCAGCAGCAACGTCACCAGCAGCAGTACCTGGTGTATCGGCTGTCACTACCAGGCTGCCACCAACTACTACGTGGCTGGCAACTACAGCAAGATCCCGCCAACCATCTATTACAACAACACCGGCCTTCCCAACGCCACCGATGATGTTAATGTCCTCTGGTTCAACCACACCATTTCCGATTTCAGTGACGAATCATGTCGTGCCTGTCACGGTGGTCTGTTAACAGTCAGTCCCGCCAACAGCACCGAATTCGCACATAACGTCGCCGAAGGTAAATTCGGTCCCGACTGTATCAGCTGTCACGACATCGGCCAGATGGCCCCGCTTGTCAATGTCAGTGTTATCACCGACAGCAGTGCCATCCACTCCAACATCTCCACGTATGCGAACAGCACCATCGACAACCCGTATTATCCCGCAATCAGCAACGATAACAAGATCTGCTGGGCGTGCCACATGGATAACAGCAGCACCCCAGGTGCCAACGAGCATGCCGATCGCTGGATCCAAAACGGTGCCGCTCCATACAACTGCAGTGAATGTCACGTTGCCAGCACACTTAGCAACAGCAACACGGATCTCACTAACCTCACCCCTGATGTTGACGAACACTTCTACAGCGGCACCGATCTTGTCGTGAACCAGAGTGTAACCGGTATCACTGCTTCCTGCCTGGGCTGCCATAACCTCAGCGAGATGCGTCTTGGCACCGAATTCGACGTCACCAACACCAACCTTTCACTCATTTCCCACTACGGCCGCAACAGGACTGATCTCAGAACCTGGACCGCAGACGGTCTTGGAGTAGCAACGGTCAACTGTAAATACTGCCATATCAACAGCACTTCAGTGTTCAAACCGTTCATGCGAGATGCCCTGAACAACAGCAACATCTCCGAGCACAGTCTCGGCTATCCCGGCAGCACCCCGAACTGTACGAACTCCAGTTGCCACGTAGGCGGCTGGATGCACAACGACACCCTTGCCAAACCCGATCTCATGCCCGGCGGTGCCGAGGACAGTGCCGTCTGTAACAAGTGTCACAGCCCCACCAATGCCACCGGCAACCTTACCGCCACCACCGGCAAGAACCTGCATAACGATACCCTCAACTGCAGTGAATGCCACCTGTTGGAAGCCCGTGACATCCACGGTGTCAAGTACCTGCAGCAGAACAACACGTACAGTACTTCCAACAGCAGTACCACCGTCGTGAACTGTTCAACCTGTCACCAGGATGGAACCAGTCTGTCCAACATCACCGCAACCATCCCGGCCATACCTGATCCGTTATACCACAGTCAGGATAGTGATGCAGGCGGCAAATGGAACCTGACCGGTAATCCAACGTACTGGAATACCACCAATGAAGCCTGTGAATACTGCCACAACGACACCAAACACCTTACCAACGCTCTTGGGTACCTCCAGCCTCTCTCTGGCGAATCCACCGATTTCAGCGGTTACATCTGCAGTGCCTGCCACCAGAACGGTTCGAGCTATTATACCAGCGTGACCACCAACCTAACCTGGGTGCCTCCCGAGATCAACACCACTCAGAACTCCACTGACGGCACGATATTCTATAACCACAGTACCCTTTCCGATTTCAGTGATAACACCTGTAAAGGCTGTCACCAGAATGCCAGTTCAGTACCCGGCAACACCACATATTTAGCCCACGACGTGTACCCTGCAATCACAACCGACTGTGTCAGCTGCCATGATGCTGCTAAAGATCTGGTACCATCGACCCGGCAGGTGAATGTTTCAGCCACCAACAACAGTTCTGCATCGATCCACTATGACCTGAACAGTTCCAGCATCAATGATAATCTGCGCTGCTATGCCTGTCATAATGGTAGTTCCACTCATCCTCTCCTGAGCGAAGTAAAATTATGTGATGATTGTCATGTGGGTACATCCCTCTACGGTGCTGCACTGACAGACCGGCATATCCCCAATGCTTCAGCCCAGCAGCAGCTCAGTACCTCCAGGGTCAATACCAGTAATGCCCAGTGCTGGGACTGCCATCTCAATAGTGTGAACAATTCCCCGGGTCTGCTGTACCAGAACAACATCTCCCGTATCTCCCATTACGGTACCAATGACAGTCTGGTCCCAACATATTCTAATACATCTGGCAGTCAGTGCAATGGTTGTCATACAAATACAACGATTGGACTCCTGTATGGTGATGCAACGCAGTCAGTGATGCCAGTTACCAATATAGAATGCTATGAGTGTCATAATGGTACCTGGAGCTTTGTCAGGAAGGTTCCATCTTATCCACGAACCTGGGTATTCTACCCGGCTGAGACTGATGTATTCCATGCGAAAGAAATGGGGACCTACTGGGCCTGTTCAACATGCCATTAGCAGATAGGATAACTATATTTAATACGAAAAACAAAACAAAGGTGATGAAGCTCAGACTTATCACCATATTTTTCTTATTGCTGTGGATAGTTCATCCTGTTTGTGCAAGTTTCAATATTACAACACAGGAATCCCCTTTCCCCGTATCTGTGGGAGAAGAGATACCGGCTGCGGTTTTCATAGGTGATATTAACGGCAACGGACTTGGTGAGATACTTGTTGAGGCGTATGGCAACCTATTTTTGTATGATAGTTCAACTGGTATGGTTAACACGATCTCACCCCTGCAATCTGCACACCATTTTTCAGTTATGAAAATGCCAAATCCTGTGGCAGGGAATATAGCAGGAGATGGTAAACTTGAGATTGTGTTCGGTGATAAGGCAGTCCAGAAACTTTATGTGTGGGACAGTAATGGGACGTTAATAACTGGATTTCCCATGACACTTGCCGGAGATATTTATTCAACACCAGCCCTGGCAGATATTGATGGTGATGGTCTCCTGGAAATTGCGATCGGATGTGAGGGAAATATGGTTTACCTCATTGACGGTAATGGAGTGATTTTTCCAAACTGGCCGGTGGTTATTGGAGGGGGAGTACATTCACAACCTGCATTTGGCGATATTGATGGCGATGGCGAACTTGAGATCGTGGTAACTGCCCAGGATAATAAGGTATATGCATTTAATGTGGACGGTTCAAATGTCACTGGCTGGCCTCAGTCAGTGTCTGGTTTTGAGGTCGTCCTGAAATATACTTCGCCGGCTCTTGGTGATATTGATAATGATGGTGAAGATGAAGTTGTCGTGGCTACGACTGTTGAGGGAAATCTATATTCCGGCAAGGTGATT
>JAMJFV010000017.1:4039-20024 GCA_023544495.1 ANME-2 cluster archaeon | reverse complement strand
GTTTCTGTACCCGAATGGTAATAGTAATGAACAGAAGCATTTCCATTAATGACAGAGGGATTCATGCATGAATCTCAGTCTGCTCATATTCAGTATAGGGGCAGGGTTTTTGCTTGGCGTGATCAGCGGACTGGTACCCGGCATACATACCAACATGTTTGCTTTGATGCTGGCAGCATTTGCTCCGTGGCTGCTTGAGTTCGGATTATCACCTCTATGTATTGCAGCTACTATTGTTTCGTCCTCGCTGACCCATACATTTGTTAACATCATTCCATCGGTTTTTCTGGGAGCACCTGAGGCTGATACTTCACTGGCAGTGCTTCCCGGACACCAGTTACTTCTGGATGGTTTTGGTGCCGAGGCAGTACGGCTGTCCGCATTGGGGAGTGCCGGCGCTGTATTGGTATCTTTGGTGTTGATACTGCCAATATCAGCATCATTTGCTGTCATGTATCCGTTCATCGACAGGTATATGGGATGGATACTGCTGGGCGTGGTCCTGGTATTGATATATACCGAAAAAGGGGAAATGATAGAAGGCCAGGGTTCAATGGTACGCTTAAAATACCGGGCATTTGCTGCACTATTGTTCTTCCTGTCCGGAATGCTGGGCCTTATAGCCTTTGAGTCGCAGACATTGATGATGCCTGTAATCTCTATAGGGGAACCTTCGATACTTATGCCATTGTTCAGCGGCCTGTTCGGAGCTTCAATGCTTGTTATCAGCATGATGACCGGTACCGTTATCCCTGGTCAGCTCGGTTCCAGGCTGGTGTTGTCAAGGAGACGCATAGTGCGGGGGACCATCATCGGCAGCGCAGCCGGAGCATTTGTGGCGTGGTTGCCAGGTATAACAGGTGCAGTTGCAACGGTATTGGCCCGTATCGGGGTGAAGGAGGATTATGCGGATGAGGATTCTGGCCGCGAGTTCATAGTATCTATCTCAGGTGTCAACACGGCCAATGCAATTTTTGGTCTGATAGCACTTTACGTGATCGACAAGACCCGCAGCGGGGCCATGGTGGCGGTGGCAGATATACTGGGTGGGGCACACCTGGACCTGGATACTCTTGTACTTTTATTGATAATCCTTGTCGGAGTATCCATAGCAGCATATTTTATAACCATCTTCCTGGGGGACAGGATATTGACCATAGTAACCAGGATACATTACCGGATGCTGTGTATGGTGATCCTGACCGGGCTAACCGGAATGGTTATCCTTTTCTCAGGCTGGTTCGGGTTTGTGGTATTCGGGATGGGTGTCCCTATCGGAATGCTCGCACCTTACCTGAAGGTGAGGCGGAGCCATGCCATGGGCGTACTGCTGTTGCCACTGCTGATATTGTATTTCTAAAAAAAGCAAAGGATACCCTTATTAATTTTAAAAACATCTTTAATAATATTCAATGAGCGTGCCGAACATGTATAACCTATCAGAACTGATCGCATTTACCATTCATCAATGGCTGTCTTTTATTGATCCTGTTACCTATGATTTTTTGGAAAAATTCGGTCTTTCCGCCTTGATCGGTATCCTCATTGGTATCGAGCGGGAACGTAAATCAGAAGGTAAAGATATATTTGCCGGGGCCAGAACCTATACCATAACCTCCATATCAGGGATGGTAAGTGCATACATGGCCATAAACCAGGGTTTGTACGAGATATTATACCTTACCATGGTCTTTTTTCTGATCATCGCAACTATCACAGTATATATAAAAAATGTTGTGTACCGGCAGGTTGGGACCACTGGAGGTGTCACAATGTACTTTGTGTTCCTTATGGGTGTGATGGTGGCTTTTGACTATTATCTGTTTGCCATAATGGGTGCTGTAGTTATTACATTTTTGCTGGTGGAAAAAAATACGCTCAGGGATTTTGCAGTTCAGCTGAACCAGGATGAAGTAACCAATGCAGTCCAGTTTTTAATTATAGTATTTATTCTGTTCCCTATCACCCCAAACACCATGATACTTGAGGTACTGAATCCAAGATATGCTCTTAGCATCGTGGTAATGGTGTCTTCTATCAGTTTTATCAGTTTTCTGCTTATGAAAAAGTCCGGCACTGAACGGGGCATACCTTTATCAGGTTTCATTGGTGGACTTGTGAATAGTGAAGCTACGACCGGTTCACTTGCAGCATTATCCAGGAAGAAGAATAATCTGGTGGATACCTTTTACCGTGGTATAGTTTTATCAAATGCAACCATGCTTATACGAAACCTTATCATTGCCTTTATCGTGGACCCGACCGGACAGGTCCTATTATTCATGCTCCCACCCCAGCTGGTTATCATTGCTGTGAATATCGGCATGGTCGTTAAGAAAAGCAGGTTGTTACCGGAAGGCAACGAATCGCTGAATATTGAATCCCCATTTGCTCTCAAACCTGCTTTCAAGTTCGCATTTGGATTCACCCTGCTCATACTCGTATCCCACTACCTGAACCTGTGGTTTGGTAGTGCCGGCGTTTTTGTTGTGGCATTGGGCGGGCTGGTAAGTTCTGCAGCGGTTACTGCATCAGTAGGAGCACTTGCGTTAGGTGGTTCAATCCCACCCTCATCGGCAGCACTTGTGGCAGTACTGGCAAGCCTGGTCAGTACCTCTAATAAGATATTACTTGTGAAATGGTCCGGTTCTGATGAACTGGGACAGATGATAAAGAGCAGTTTCCTTGTCCTGATAAGTGTGGGGGCAGTTGCACTGGTGGCATGGGCGCTTGTCCTGTCTTTCGATATTGGCTTTCTGTAATGGCTGCATATTTGTCGGATGTTCTGTTCACGTCCTGCTGTAAGAGCAAAACATATTTATGATAAACAAAAAATAGGTGATAAAGCCATGTACCAGATATGAATTGAGGAGAACCCTGAAAGATGAGTGATGGTGTATATAGAGGTCATCCAACAAGACTTGATGACCTGGCAGTTATGGTGGCAACCGATTGTGTTGAATTAAGGTCTTTTTTCCCCACGCCATTCGTGAATGTAACATCTGTTTTTATCCAATGTGGCAGCGCAGTTGTCATACGCCAGTAAGCCGGATACGAGCGAATAATTGTACATAGAGTTAGCCAGATCCGGTTAGTCAATATATTTAACTTAACCGTTTGTAATATACATCCATATATGGAACATGATGCACTCATAGATTCTTTTGGGCGCAGGATAACCAGCCTGCGAATATCCATAACCGGTACATGTAACCTCAACTGTTATTATTGCCATAACGAGGGGCAAAGCAGGCATAGGTCACAAATGAGCCCGGAACATATTGTCAATATTATAAAGACAGCATCCAAACTGGGTGTCAAGAAGGTGAAATTCTCAGGAGGTGAACCCCTGATGCGCCAGGATTTCGAGGATATACTGGTATCCATCCCAAAATTTCGAAACATCTCTGCCACCACAAACGGAGTGATGCTCTCAAAAAGAGCTGTCTCACTCAAATCTGCCGGGCTGGACCGGGTCAATGTCAGCCTTGATACGCTGCAACCTGAAACGTATGCGAAGATATGCCAGTGCAATGAAGATATACACCACATGGTGCTGGATGGGATACAGTCAGCAGTACATGCCGGCCTGACCCCGGTAAAATTGAACATGGTAATGCTCAAAGGCGTCAACGAACATGAACTGGACGACATGATGTCATTTGTCAGAACGTTTGACAGGGATGTGATATTACAGATAATCGAACCCATGGACTTTGGCAATTACGGGGGTAGGGTTAATGTGGATGCTATTGAGAGGGACCTTGGATCAAGAGCTTCACAGGTGGTTGAGCGTAAGATGCACCGGAGGAAGAAATATATGGTGGACGGTGCTGAAGTGGAGGTGGTAAGACCCATTGACAATTCCCGTTTCTGTGCTCATTGCAGCCGTCTCAGGGTGACCGCTGATGGTAAGCTGAAACCCTGCCTGCTGGTGGACGATAACCTTGTAGATGTTTCAACTGCAGGTATTCATGAACTTGAACGTTTGTTCTATCAGGCAGTGAACCTGCGCAAGCCGTTCTATAAAGGCTGATATCAAGACATCAACATGAAGACAATAGCGGATGTTACAAATGTTTCGATAATAGCTGCGATAAACAGCAGCGGGACAACCAGTTTAAAGAAGAACCTGACTGCCTGGAATAATTCCTTCTGAATGCTTATTTCCACTTTACCTGATATTTTCAAAACGGTGAGATAGCCAAGTCTCAGTCCCATAGCCGCACTGATAAAGATCATGGGCAATTCAATTATTCCGTGTGGGATGAGCGCGGCCAATATTATCAATATACTGATCTCCCTGGCAGAATCGAACACCACTAAACCAATAAAAAAACCATTTATAGAAATGAACAACATGGGCCAAAGCCCGAAAACCACTCCAAGCACCATGGCAATAAAACTGTTGAGCGTGTTATTTGCGAAGATGAATAGCATAATGACCAGAGGAGATTCCCCGGCTATCCAGCCGTAGGATTTTTCGAACTGCCCCATCATCTGTTGTGCGATCTCAGGGTTGAAGTATCCGGCCAGGTATCCTGTCAGAACGGAAACCACGAACAAGCTTGAAATAATGAGAAGATATGGACGCAGCAGACCGAGGTAAGCACGCACTACCGGTGTGGTGCGGCGGATAGGGTCGTTCCAGAAGTTTTCTTCAGTATCCATCATATTCCCAGGACCATCCTTACCGTATTCCTGGTTGCCGGTGCCAGACCGAGTACAATGATGGTCAGTTTCACCAGGTCTCGAAGCCGCTTTGATTCATCATCCTCATCGAACTGGGTATCGAGGATGTATATGACTGGAATGAATATTATGAGTTTCAAAGGGAACATTACACTGGCCGTACCTGTCAGGTCAATAAGGAAGGAAGGTACAACGTGTTTTTCATGATATCCCAGAAAATCCACACCAAAGAAAGTTGACGAGGCATCCAGCATATGTGCCAGGAGGATGGTGATATTGACACGCCTGGTGAACATGCTATATCCTGTTCGGCTGGCCACCACAATCACCAGCGCTGTCAGTGCTGTTCCCAATACGGGTATTATGACCAGTGCCTTTATGCTGGTGATATTTTCATAGGATAATAGTATAAACAGATTGACCAGTACCCACACGATCCCTGCAGCTCCGAATGCTTTTTTCCAGTCCTTCACTAAGCCCGCCTTTTGCAGTACAATTGACAGGATAAGCAGCAGAACCGTTATCAAAAACATCAGAAGGTATATGGGCGGGGTTATGAACAGGTACTGCAAAGGAGGGCTGAACAGTTCAGCATCTTCAAAGACCCTGAGCGTTGAACCGGCCAAAATAAAAGGAATGATGGCCTTCACAAAATCCCAATCCGCTTTCACGTCAAGTTTGTCAAGGAGTTTTAGGACACCGAACAGGCACAATCCCAGAATAATAGCCCAGGTTACCGTATTTACCGGGTTATAACCTGTGTCATAGATTATTGGATCAATGTAATATTGGTAAATGAAGCCCTGAATGCTTTGTAAAATCCCCATAGTTTATAACCTCTTATGATAGTATAGGATATGTTTCACATGAACGAGTTAAATGCTGACACGTCTGGTTCTCGATGGATGCTGCTACCAAGGAATGTGGTTGTTGGAAACGGTGTCGTCAATGACATTGGTAACGTATGCAACGCACTTAAACTTAATGGGAATGCTTTGATAGTGAGCGGACCCACTACCCTGTACAAGGCCGCCAAAACGGTAGGCCAGGTGCTAGAAGAAACCGGCTGTAATGTACATTCAACGGTGGTCCACCAGGCAGAGATGAGCGAAGTGGAGATGGTTGAGGACCTTATCACTCAGATCGATCCTCAAAACCGGGTCTTCCTGCTGGGTGTGGGTGGCGGCAAAGCCATCGACATAGCAAAACTGGCATCTGAGCGGGCAGGATGCAGCTTTATCAGCGTTCCTACTGCCGCATCCCATGATGGTATCGTCTCATCCCGGGCCTCAATTTCACACGATGGTGTGAGTGTATCCATTGAGGCAGAACCACCGGTGGCTGTGATAGCTGATACGCAGATCATTGCCAGAGCACCGTTCAGGCTTCTGGCGGCCGGTTGTGGTGATATTATCTCAAAGTGTACTGCAGTGCGGGACTGGGAACTGGCGCACCGGCTTAAAGATACAAAAATAAGCGAGTATGCGTCCCACCTGTCCATGATGACAGCCAAGATACTCATGGATTCGGCAGAATCCATCAAACCCGACCTCCCTGAATCAGCCAGGATGGTGGTCAAGGCACTGGTGGCCAGTGGTGTGGCCATGAGCATTGCAGGTTCATCCAGACCTGCCAGCGGTTCTGAGCATAAGTTCAGTCATGCTTTGAACCAGGTTGCACCACAACCTGCGTTGCACGGAGAACAGTGCGGAGTTGGTTCTATAATGATGATGTACCTGCATGGTGGGGACTGGCAGAGGATACGCCAGACACTGGCGACCATAGGTGCGCCCACCAATGCACAAGAACTGGGTATCGACCAGGAAGATATTATCAAAGCGCTGGTGCAGGCCCATACAATTCGTCCGGAACGCTATACCATACTGGGCACCGGATTGACAGAAGGGGCAGCAAGAAGGGTCGCAAGGATCACACAGGTCATAGAATGACCTCCCCGAAATGACAATTTATATATTTACCATATGATTATTATACCCAATATCAGGAGAATGAATAATGGATGAAGATACAGTTGTAACACTCATTGGCGTAAGAATGGCAAAACCCGGAAATGTGTTCGTGTTCAGGGGAAAGACCCCTGATTGTGAAGGATGTAAGCTGAAGAACACATGTATGAACCTTGATATAGGAGGACATTATAAAGTCGTGAGCTTAAGAGATTCGCCCCCTCTTGATTGTGCGATACATGATAAAGGTGTCCAGGCTGTTGAAGTGGTAGAAGTACCCTGGACTGTCCTTCTTGAGAGCAGGATGGTGCGCCAGGGATCGGCAGTAGTGTATGAACCGATAACGTGCAATGAAACAGATTGTGATATGTTCGAGATGTGCCAGAACCCGGGTCCGGTACCTGGGAACAGATATATCATTGTGAATGTTGTTGGTGAACCAAACAGCGATTGTGTTAAGGATTATTCATTGAAGATAGTAGAGATGAAAAAATAAAACACCGTTAAGTATAAGCATACCAGACACAATGTAAGACGACCAGATCAATTGTGGACTTTACAGATCATATATTCGGAGGATAATTAATGGGAAAAACCGGTTCAATAGAATGGGGCAGGGTCAAAGGCCGAAAGGGCAAGGTCAGGTTAGTTGAAAAGAGCAATCTTATATACAAGCGCCCCGGTCCGGCACAGCGGTTCGATTCAGCGGGTATCAAACGCAGACGGTTCAAGCGTTCTGCAAAAGCAATACAGAAATAAGTATTACGTAATGCATAGTGCGTCGAATCCGGCGCAAATCTTCTTTTTAGGGTCATTTGAATATTATAAAATATTTAATATACTACTTGTTAGTATGAAGTATTGTAGTACCAGGATGTACAGATAAATCGATTATCTAATTATTTACCAGGTGTGAAATAAGTATGGACAATACCAAAATAATACTTGATGAGAATGAGATGCCAAGGTCATGGTACAATATCCTGCCAGACCTTCCGACACCACTGGAACCGCCATTGAATCCTGCCACGAACGAGCCTATCGGTCCTGAAGACCTTTCACCCATATTCCCCATGGCCCTGATAATGCAGGAAATGAGCCAGGACCGCTATATCGATATCCCTGAAGAGATACGGGATATTTACCGGTTGTGGAGGCCCTCTCCCCTGTACCGGGCACACCGGCTGGAAGCAGCTCTTAAGACCCCTGCCAGGATATATTATAAGTACGAAGGTGTGAGCCCGGCAGGCAGTCATAAACCCAATACTTCCCTGGCCCAGGCCTATTATAACATGAAAGAGGGTGTTGAGCGTATCAGTACCGAGACCGGTGCCGGACAGTGGGGGAGCGCACTGTCAATGGCCTGCAGTTTCTTTGATATCGAATGCATGGTCTATATGGTCAAGTCAAGTTTCTACCAGAAACCTTACCGTAAATCCCTGATAAACCTGTGGGGAGGTACTGTTATACCATCACCAAGTAATCAGACCCGGGCGGGCAGGTCCATACTTGAGAAGTATCCTGACACGTCTGGCAGTCTGGGTATTGCCATCAGTGAGGCCGTGGAGGATGCAGCTACCCATGAGAATACCAAATATTCACTGGGCAGTGTGCTCAACCATGTGATGCTGCACCAGACAATTATTGGCCAGGAAGCAATGGCACAGATGGCAAAGGTGGATGATTATCCTGACATGGTAATAGGATGCGTAGGCGGAGGCAGTAATTTTGCAGGTATCAGTTTTCCATTCGTGCAGGAAATGATAAAGGACGGCAAGGAGATCGATGTGGTAGCCGTTGAACCTTCTGCGTGTCCCACCCTGACGGGCGGCGAGTTCAGGTATGATTTCGGTGACATGGCACAGATGACACCGTTACTCAAGATGTACACCCTCGGTCACGAATTCGTGCCGCCGCCGATACATGCAGGCGGGCTGAGATATCACGGTGATTCTCCGATTATCAGCCGGTTGTATGCAGATGGCATCATCAGGGCTGAAGCGTACCACCAGACAGAGATATTCGATGCAGCAGTGACATTTGCCAGGACGGAAGGTATTGTACCGGCACCTGAATCTGCACACGCTATCAAGTCTGCCATGAAAGGAGCGTTGAAGTGCAAGGAGACAGGTGAGGAGAAGACCATTTTGTTCAACCTCAGCGGTCACGGGCACTTTGACATGGGTTCTTATGACAGTTACTTCAACGGAACCCTGAGCAACGATTAGACAGTAAGGGTGCTGTTGCACCCTGCATACCTTTTTAAAACAGTATTTCTATTTAATTTTGGGTTTATTTGAAGATCATTAAGAGATTTTTCGGGAAAAAAGAGGAATTACCTCAACAGGTATCACTTGAGTTCAGCGAACTGCCAGGCTGGATCGAGAATGAGTCGGACCAGATGTTCACGGAACTGAGGTCGCATATCCAGCGAATGTATGGAGAGATACGCGATGCTCTTGAAGACCTCGACAACAGCAAGGTCCAGCTGGTCAATGCTGAATTCGGGGAGACGATATACAAAAAACTTGCAAAAGCAGGCGCATCGAACAGGGACAATCTGGTAAAGAACCTGAATGTAATAAAAGAGAGGACAGTTGTGCCTGACGATATTGACCCTGCCAGAGCTTTTGAATTCTATACCGATACCAGGGCCCTTTTGAACACATCTCTTGAGAACGCTATCCGGAGCCAACAGTATGTAAAGGCGCTTTTTCCTGAGGCTTACAGGGATATTCTGGCTAACCTGAAACGGTTTGAAGGATTGCTGGAAGAACTGGTCTCCCCGATCAATGAAGAAAGAGATAAGCTTGAGGCATATGACAGGCTGCATGCGCTGATCAGGCAGATACAGGATACCAATTCAGGGATCAAGGTAAAGAAAGCACACATCAGTGACCTTGAAAGCAGGTGTGTTTCATTGAAACGCGACAGGGAAGCAGCAGCCTTAACGTTTAAGGAAATGGAAGAGAGTGACGAATCTGCACATGCGAATGAACTGGAAGCCCGTGTGTACGCATTGAAAAGACAGATACTGGCTGTCGATTCACAATTATCAGACCTGTTCGCACCCCTTTCCAAAGCTCTTTCAAGAATGGAAAAACAGGATGAAAGCGGCAGGCATACCCTGTCATCTGACAGCAGGAAGGTGCTTAAATTATTAAAAAATGAACCTGCACAGTCACTTAACGAGGACATAAATCCTTTCCTTGCAGAACTACGGGTGATGATAGTAGACGGAAGCCTGGGTCTTAAGCAGCAAAATATAAACAAGACCCTTGACCAGATAGACAGGTTGACCGGTCCTGATCTCCTTGGGTCCGTGAAAGAGCAAAGAGTATCGTATTCTTCAGAGCTTGATGCGTTATCGGCAGAACTGGAAGGGCTTGAAGTGTACAGGAAAAAGAACCACATTGAAAAGCTGGTCTGCGATACGCAGGGTATGATCGATTCAACCAGGCAGGAGCTGGAAACGGAACGAAGAGAGCTGGTAAGGTTGAATAATGATATTGAGATGTTAAAGGTGCACCTGAATTCCGATTTGAATATTGTGTTCAGCCAAGACGTTGAAGTCACGTATCAGGTTGAATGAATAACGAGGTGTGGCGCCCCGGTGGTGGGACGCCAGGATATAAGTTACAGGTTACTTCCGCTATTTACTACATTTGCTGATGTATTGTAATTCCAACCAGATAGCACCACACCCGTAACGGTAAAGGTAAACGTGCCTTCGACCAGTTTCCTTACACTGTCAGAGTTCAACGTCACAGTCCCATCGGCTACCGTGGTACCGGTATCGCTATCAGATGTCACTCCACTCCAGATCCCGCTGACCTGTGCACCCTGTACCGGATTATCTCCGCTATCTACGATGGTCACGGTAGCATCAGCCCAGGTAAATATGTTCCTGCCTGCAGACCTGGTATCAAGAGATAAGGATATGTCAGCTATGTGCATTTCACTGCCAGTTGGTGTAGGATTAGGTGTAGGTGTGGGATCAGGTTCTGGTACGACCACATCGGTGGCTGCCAGGGCATTCACCAGTCCATACCCGATGTAGATATCCTTACCAGATCCAGTCGCTGTATCACGCAGTCTCTGCCTGACTTCGGCAGGGTCCCACTGACCATTATTGTTTGTATCATATCCTGCATAGGTCACGGATGTGGTGAGCACGAGTGCAGCTACGCCAGTCACATGAGGTGTGGCCATGCTTGTACCGCTCCAGGTATCGCCGCTGTAACCACCGTTCATGGTTGTAGAGTTGATGTTAACTCCAGGGGCTGCCAGTTCTACCTCCGAACCAAAATTTGAGAACCAGGCGACATTGTCATTCTGGTCTGTTGCAGATACGGCAATGACCGAACTATATGCAGCTGGATAACTTACTGTTCCGGCATTGTTACCGGCTGCGGCAACCAGCAGCACTCCACTATTATATGCGTTGTCGCATGCCCTTCTAAGCAGGCGGGAGTTGAAACCGCCGCCAAGGCTCATGGAAGCTACATCGATATTATTGGTGCGAACCCAGTCAATTGCGCTTATTATGTTGCTGTAAGAGCCGCTGCCACTGGCATCGAGCACTTTAAGGGCATAAATATTGACCTCAGGGGATACGCCTATAACACCAAAATCATTGTTGATTGCTGCAACTGTTCCAGACACATGGGTACCGTGGCCGGCATCATCAATTGGGTCGCTATCAAGGTTGACGTAATCATACCCGCCCCTGTAATTGGATATCAGGTCAGGATGGTTGTAATTGATGCCAGTATCTATGATGGCTACATCGACTCCCGTGCCAGTTATTCCTTTGGCATGTACCTGGGGTGCCTGCACCCGATCTACACCCCATGGTGTGACCTGTCCCATGGCATGAGCTACTGCATCAGGCTCAATGATATCTATCTCAGGGTTGTGGGACAGTCCGTATAGTGCCTGTACAGGCACCTCGGCGGCAATTGCAGGAATAATGGTAAACTGGGCATTGACCTTTCCTCCATAGGCTTCTATCAGTGCCGCATCAGGTTTGTCCTTGAACCCTATCAACACATTGACCATTTTCTCTTCAGATGCTGCAGCCACCGGTGCCAGAAATGATACTAATATCATTAAAGTAATAACTATGCCAAACATTCTCATGCTATTCCCTCTAAAAGTATTAACTCATTGATTATACAACATGGCTATAATAAATATCTTACGAATAGAATAGTATCATGAACCACCCCGCCAATCTCCTGCGCATCAACCTGGATTCAGGTAGAACAAATATAGATCCTACCCCACAGGCACTGCTTCGCAGGTTCATGGGCGGTAAGGGTCTGGCAGCCCACTACCTGTATCAGGAGAACCCGCCAGGTTGCGATGCCCTGTCACCCGATAACCTGCTGGCTATCATGAATGGCCCCCTGACCGGCGCTCCTGTGACAAACGGTGTCAACTTTTCGGTGTGCGCAAAAAGCCCGCTCACTGGCACCTGGAACGACAGTCACTGCAATGGCTGGTGGGGGCCGGAACTGCGATATGCCGGGTACATGGGGCTGATCATGGGGGGCAGGTCGCAGTCGCCTGTATATATCAATATCATTGACGAAAGGGTGGAGATACTGGATGCGACCGACCTGTGGGGTATGGATACTTTTGCGGTCCAGGCTAAGTTAAAAGCACGCCATTCCATTGACCGCAAGGCCAGGGTTTTGACCATCGGACCTGCGGGGGAGCGCATGGCAAAACTGGCTGGCGTATTTGCAGAGAACCGCACTGCTGCCCGCGGCGGCCTGGGTGCGATCATGGGCAGCAAATACTTGAAAGCAGTTGTGGTCACCGGGCACGGGAACTATGAACCTGCCGACCCTGTCAATTTCAGGTCTGTGAGGGCGAGGATACATGAGAAGGTCAGGAAGAGCAGCGGTGTGGCTAATCTCAGGAAAATGGGCACGGCTGAACTGGTTGAATCGGTCAACGAGACCGGGGGCTGGAGCATGCGTAATTATACGACCGGACGGGATGACGGTCTGTGCGAACGGCTGGATGGGATCGCTATCAAGGACACATTGTGGGACGGTGGAGCCCGGCGCCGGCCCTGCCCTGGCTGTGCCATACAGTGCAGCCACCTGGCAGTGGTACAGAAAGGGAAATATCGCGGGCTGGTACATGACGGTCCGGAATTCGAATCGATCACGCTGCTGGGTTCCAACTGCGGAATCGATGACCCGGCAGTAGTAACGGCTGCAGAGCATCTTTGTGACAGATACGGGCTTGACAGCATGAGTACCGGCAGTACCATAGCTTTCCTGATGGAATGCTATGAACGGGGCCTTATCAGGAAAGAGGATACTGGCGGGCTGGAGCTGGCTTTCGGGAACAGCGATGCGCTGATCGAGGTCATTCATATGATGGGGAAAGGCGAAGGCCCGCTGGCTTTTGCAGCTCATGGCACCAGAGATACTGCTCAGGTTATCGGGCAGGGATCTGTTGATTTCGCCATGAACGTGAAGGGTCTGGAGATCCCTGCATACCTGCCCCAGACCGCTAAAGGGCAGGCTCTTGCATACGCTGTTTCTGACCGGGGCGCCTGTCACCTGCGTCCCTGGACCTATGGAAAAGAAGTGCTTGGCAGGGGCGGGCGGTTTGACCCAATGGTAACGGCAGGTAAAGGAAAGATGGTCTGGGAGGGTCAGCAGCGCAATGCCATTTATGATTCAGTGGGCATCTGCAAGTTCTTCACTTATGCAGCCGGTCTTGATGAACTCCATGAACTCTATACGGCAGTTACCGGGTTTGACATGGACCGGCATGAGTTTGACCTTGCAGGCAGGCGGATAGCTGTGCTGACAAGGGCTTTTAATAACAGAGAAGGTTTTGACAGGAGCCACGATACCCTGCCTGCACGGGTGACCACGCAGGGAGTGCGGCCTGTAACGGATGCAGAACTGGATGCCATGCTGGATGAATACTACGATGCAGCGGGTTTTACAGAAGAAGGACTTGTGCCTGAGTCACTGCTTGTGGAACTGGGCATCAGTCCTGGAAAGATCGGTAGCTAGAAAGATCAGTAACTGGAACAACCATATCGCATTATATATTTATACCAGTATGGACTTCAGTTCTTCTACCAGGTGTTGCTGGATAGAAGATGTACGGTCGCCTCCACACACGCATCCGCGCACACCGATAATGTCCGGGCCGAGCTGGTTCAGGGCATCTATATCCTCGAATTTTATGGTACCTGCTATTGCAGTTTCAAGTCCAAGGTCATGAGCCGAATTGATGAAAGAGGACAGTTCAGCATTGGTCATGAATTCAAATGTCGAGCGTCCGTCTTTGATACCGGTATCCATCATTACTACATCTGCGCCACTCTCTGCACAGACAGAAGGCAGGTCACTGACAGGAATGGAATTGATACGTTTATAATCAGAATAGCCGGATATGACCACTTTCTTTGTCGGGTCATAGTCCTTTACTGACCTTACCACATGCTCGGACATGTCTAAAGCCTGTTCCCTTGTCTGGATGTCGTATAACCCCAATTTGATGTAATCTGCACCTGACACGGCAGCACCAAGGGATGCGAGGGATGCCGTTCCTGGTTTATAGTTCAGGTCACCGATAGTGGCACTTATGGGTCTTATTGAGCTTATGGCTTCTTTCACTGACCTTATGATCCAGGGGAAGTTAGCACCCAGACTACCTTCTTTCGGGTTCTTGACATCAATGATATCTGCCCCTCCGTTTGCTGCAGCTTTTGCTTCTTCTCTATTGATGGGGCTGACCAGTAGTTTCATGTTCCAATTACCTCTATGTCCTTGAAATGTGTTACTGCGCTATCGTAATATATATGTTGTTATTTTGACCACCCTGTATTTATCACGTCATACTTTATATATTACAAAAAACCTTTATGCCAGTGAGTATCGGCTTTATAAACATCCAACATACAATCTTGATCAATATTCATGTTTCGCGTAATATTTGTACTTGACATTCTGGACGGGCAGGTCGTACATGCCGTCAAAGGAGAACGGGAAAAGTACGGCCCCGTCCATAATTTTAGCAAGGTCTGTGAATCATCAGATCCACTTGATATTGTAAATGAACTGGTGCCCGGTGAGGTCTATATTGCTGATCTGAACCGGTTGGGTAACCGCGGCAACAATGACGAGGTCGTAACACAGATAGGCTGGATGAGCAAGACCATGCTTGACCTTGGTGCATCTTCCATGGATGATGTCCATCTCGGTCATCAACTGGCAGGTTCCATAGTCCTTGGCACGGAAACCGCCACTCAAGATCTGCTTGAGAGTGCTACGGCCTTCTATCCACGGTCTATTAACATGAGCATCGATATCAAGGGGGGACAGATATTGACCCGTGAACCGTTATTTAATGTACCACCTCTCGAACTGATACAGATGTTGAACAATTATGACATCAATGACCTGATAATACTGGAACTGAGCAAGGTGGGAACTTCCAGCGGGATCAACACCGGGTTCCTGGAACAGATGGTGGACCACAGCGATCATAATATCCTGCTTGGCGGGGGTGTCAGGGACAAGGATGATATCAATCTCCTGAAGGATGTGGGACTGGAAGGTGTCCTGGTTGCCACTGCGGTGCATAACGGTGCGCTGCCACTGGACCTTATCCAGTGATCATTCAATTGTCCAGCATTATTGCGACGCAAGTCGCCTGACCAGTTCGTCAGGGTCCAGTACGGTCTGGTCGCCTGATCCCATATCTTTCAGGGTCACCTTACCCCTTGCGACCTCATCTTCGCCAATGATCACGGCCCATCTGGCATGTACGTTATTGGCAAATTTCAACTGGGCTGCAAAACTCCTTCCCATAACGTCGATATCAACTATCATGTGTTCGCGCAGGGTCTGGGCAATCCGCATGCCTTCCTTACGGGTCTCATCAAAGCAGACCACAACGATCCGGCTCTCCTCCGGAGGCTGGACAGTACACACTTCCATGACCCTGTCAAACCCGAGTGCGAACCCGGTCGATTCAATGTCCTTGCCCCCGAACAGGTGGGCAAGCCGGTATGACCCGCCGCCGCAAACCTGGTTCTGTGCTCCCAGGTCGCTGCTATATATCTCAAAGACCATGCCTGTGTAATAGTCAAGACCCCTGGCGATGCCAAAATTGACGGTATAGTCCAGGCCGTGGATATCCAGCAGGTTCAGCAGTGACCGGAACGTTTCCAGTTCATCGATGTCGCCCAGCAACCGCTTTGCCTCTTCCACAGCACCGCTGCCGGTCAGGCCTATGAGTTCGAAGAGTTTCTCCCGCATCCCGATATCGGCATTGATGGC